>JADHRD010000087.1 GCA_016777585.1 Rhodospirillales bacterium
CGTCAAATTGATGATTCTATTTTCCAAGTAAGACTTGAGATCTTAAAAATTTTTGGGGTAGTTCTATTAGTCACAGTTTTGTTGTCAGTTTATTTAGCAGGAACAATAGCTCGGCCAATACGAAGGCTTGCGAAGGTGGCAAAAGATATACGAAATGACGTTGTACGATACTATTCTATTCCTGACATTCTCAGACGTAATGATGAAATTGGGGAACTTGGAGTAACGTTAAGAGATATGACCGATGCTCTTTGGCAGAGAATTGATATAATTGAGAGCTTTGCCGCCGATGTTGCGCATGAAATTAAAAACCCACTCGCGTCTATAAAGAGCGCGGTTGAAACTCTTCCTAAAATTAGAAACACCTCGGATCAAAATAAATTAATGAAAATTATATTGGACGATATATCCAGAATAGATCGTTTAATAACAGATATTTCGGATGCTTCTCGATTAGATGCTGAATTATCACGCGCAAAAATGGAGGAGGTAGATATCATCGAATTATTAAATAAACTTAACGATATCTACAAAGCACCTTTGGCAAAACAAAATATTAAAATAACTTTACTCGCAGACACGAGCCAACATTATCACATCAATGGAATTAGCGACCGTTTGATGCAGGTGTTTCGTAACATAATAGATAATGCTGTCAGCTTCAGTCCCAATGATTCTATTATTACAATAAAAGTAAACTCCGCCGCTGAAAATATAATCATTTCTATTACAGATGAAGGCCCCGGATTACCTAAAGGCACGGAACAAAATATATTTAAAAGGTTTTATCAAGAACGCCCTAAGGATGAAAAATTTGGGACACACTCTGGCCTTGGTTTAAGCATTTCAGAACAAGTTATAAAAGTTCATGGTGGAATCATAAAAGCAGAAAACGTTAGAAATTCATTTGAACAAACAACGGGTGCATGTTTTAGTGTATTTATGCCAAAAAAGATCGGATAGAATTTTGTGTTTATAATTCACTCAACGGCTATTAGTCTGAATGGAGATGGCATTTTAATTAAAGGCCCATCTGGCAGTGGGAAAACAGACCTAGCGCTGCGGTTGATCGAGTCTGGTGGAAAATTAATTTCCGATGATCAGGTAATTATAAAAAGAAAAGCAAAAAGATTGTTTCTATCTTCACCCAAAGAATTAAATGGTTTGATGCAACTGTCTGGGATAGGAATAGTAAAAGTTGATTATGTCCAGAATATTCCTTTAGAACTAGTCGTAAAACTCCAACCTTATAAAAATTTAGATCCATTCCCAATTAATAAAGAAGAGATTATAAAAGACCTTTCCATCCCAACCTTGAGCTTATATTCCTTTGCAGTTTCTGCAACAGCAAAAATAAAAGTTGCCCTCGACGTTCAAAAAAATAAGGTTAAATTGATCGAATGAGCAGCAAAAATTTACATAGTAGGTATCCAGAACTCGTGATTGTGACGGGCATGTCAGGAGCAGGGAAGTCTTCGGCCTTGAAAGCACTGGAGAATTTAAGCTTTGAAGCAATTGACAATGTTCCATTGCAGTTTCTAAACCTAATTTTTACAAGTAATTTAAATAGTTCTGACAACAAAATATTTGAACAACCAATTGCAATAGGAGTTGATATTCGAACGCGCGGTTTCAGTGTAGATAATTTTTTACAACAGTTTGATTCCATTTCTTTGAAGAGTAAAGGAAACGCAAAGATTCTTTTCATCGATTGTGATGACAATATTCTTCACCGGCGATATGAGGAAACACGCCGGCGCCATCCAATGGCAATTGATAGACCCATTTCTGACGGTATTCTTAAAGAAAGATCTATAGTAATGCCGCTCCGTTCAAAAGCAGCTTTAGTAGTTAACACATCTGAAATGTCGTTAGGTGAACTAAAATCAAGACTAAAGGCAAAATTTACTGATAATCCCGAACAAACTCTAACTGTTCTCATTGAGTCCTTCTCTTACCGCAGAGGATTACCACGTAATGCCGACTTAATACTTGATGTTCGTTTTCTAAAAAACCCTCATTATATTGAGGATTTACGCGAAATGACGGGGCAAGATGAAAAAGTTGGGGCTTTCATATACAAAGATCCAGCATTTAATAATTTCTTTGATAATTTAACCAAAACCGTAAAACCCTTAATGCCCCTTTACGAGGCCGAGGGAAAGAGCTACCTAACCATCGCTTTTGGATGTACTGGTGGACGCCACCGATCAGTTTTTGTCGCAGAGCAATTTATAAAGTGGTTTAATAAACTTGGTATACAAGCTCAATTAAATCATAGAGATATAAATCAAAGGCGGTCGCAATAATGATTGGTCTTGTGCTAGTAACACACGGTTATCTTGCAATCGAATTAATAAAGGCTATGGAACATGTGGTTGGGCCTCAGGATGGTGTAGCCAGCGTATGCATTGGACCAAACGATGATATGGAAATTAGACGAAAAGATATCATCACAGCTGTTTCTAAAGTCTATAGCAATTCGGGCGTAATTGTTTTTACTGATATGTTTGGCGGGACTCCATGTAATCTTGCCATGTCCATTCTTGAATCGGACAAAATTGAAGTGATTTCCGGAGTTAATTTACCAATGTTAGTAAAATTTGCGAGTTGTAGAAAAGATTGTATTTTTGAAGACTGTGTAAGAAAATCTGAAGAGGCTGGAAAAAAATACATAAATGTTGCCTCTGAATTAATAAAGAAAAGTTAAAGAGCGGTGCATGGCAATAAAAAAAGAATTAGAAATTATTAATCAACGAGGTCTGCATGCTCGAGCAGCATCAAAACTCGTAAATGTGGTTAAAAAATATAAATCTGTCGTTACCGTCTCCAAAAATGATCAAAAGGTAACCGGTAGCTCAATTTTAGGTGTGATGATGCTTGCCGCTGGACTCGGCGATAAAATTATATTTGAAATTACGGGAGAAGATGAGCAAGAGTCATTCGAAGCAATTAAAATATTAGTAAATAATAAATTTGACGAAGATTAAGCCAAATAGTTGATTAAAACAGCACGTTAGATTGATAATGTCTTGAATAACTCTAATGGTACTGTTACCACAGCGAAATTAAATAGTTGTTTAATAAGTGGATTCATGGAGTTAAAAGATGCCTGATTACAAAGTCGCGGATATTACGTTAGCGGATTGGGGCCGCAAAGAAATTGTTATAGCTGAAACAGAAATGCCTGGTTTGATGGCACTTCGTGAAGAATACAAGGGTAAGTTTCCACTCAAGGGAGCTAGAATCGTTGGGTGCTTACATATGACTATTCAGACCGCCGTTCTGATGGAAACACTTGTTGAACTTGGCGCCAGTTTAAGATGGTCTTCATGCAACATATTCTCAACACAAGACCACGCTGCCGCTGCTATGGCCAAAGCCGGAATTCCTACATTTGCATGGAAAGGCGAGACTGATGAAGAATTCTGGTGGTGCATAGATCAAACAATTGAAGGTCCAGATGGCTGGAAGCCAAACATGATTCTTGATGATGGGGGTGACTTGACACTAATAATGCATGAAAAGACACCTCATCTTTTAGATGAGGTTAAAGGCTTATCCGAGGAAACCACAACTGGCGTTCATCGTTTATACGAAATGGAAAAAGCTGGGTCATTAAAAGTTCCAGCGTTCAATGTAAATGATTCGGTAACTAAATCAAAGTTTGATAATTTATATGGCTGTCGAGAGAGCCTTGTAGATGGAATTAAACGTGCCACTGATGTTATGATCGCTGGAAAATGTGCAGTGGTAGCGGGTTATGGCGATGTGGGCAAAGGATCAGCGGCATCTCTCCGTAGCCAAGGCGCGAGAGTATTAGTAACCGAAATCGACCCAATATGTGCATTACAAGCTGCGATGGAGGGATACGAAGTTGTTACTATGGATGAGGCTGCATCAATTGCTGATATCTTTGTTACAACCACTGGAAACGTTGACATTATTACTATTGAACATATGAGGGAAATGAAGGATCGTGCAATAGTCTCAAATATTGGTCATTTTGATTCAGAAATTCAAGTTGAGGCACTTAAAAACTATAAATGGGACAATATTAAGCCTCAGGTAGATGAAATTGAATTCCCTGATGGGAAACGCATAATTTTGTTGGCTGAAGGCCGTTTAGTTAATCTTGGCTGCGCCACTGGTCATCCAAGTTTTGTTATGTCAGCATCCTTCACTAACCAAGTTCTAGCTCAAATAGAATTATGGGAAAACTCAACTTCATATGAAAATAAGGTTTATGTTTTACCCAAAAATTTAGACGAAAAGGTAGCAACGTTACATCTAGCTAAACTTAATGTAAAGCTGACTGAATTAACTGAAGAACAGGCCAAGTATATTAGCGTCTCAAAAGCTGGACCATTTAAGCCAGAATATTATAGATACTAAGTTGATTTAACCTTACTTAATTAAATTAAAAATTATTGGCAAAAAAATACTTTGAGGGTTAAGATTAATTGTTTAAAGCCATTTTATTATTCTTTATAATAACGAACATCATTATAATAGAATCAGGAATAGGCATACGCGTTGGGAGATTTAGATAAAAATAAAGGAGTGTTAAACCAGTCTTTATTAGACGCTATCCCAATAGCGACTGCGGAAATAGTTATTGATGAGAATAAGAATATTTTAATTGGTTTAAATAATTCGTTATTTAAAGATATTTGGCCCATCGCACCCGGTGATATAAAAAAAGACCGTTTAGCTCTAGACTTTCTAGATATTTTGCGTGATCGTCGGTTGCTCCCAGAACAAAACAATTTCCGAAAATTTAAAGCCCACATTGAGAGTAATATTCTTAAACAAGAAACATTCTCGGAAGAATGGCACCTTCCAGATAGTCGGAGTTTAAAAATAAGATTTAAATCTTTAAACATTAAACAATCAATGTTTACTGTAGAGGACTTAACTCCAAATTTTATGAGAGAAAGGGTGCTTGCAGAGTCACAACAAACCAGTCAACTCATATATGAACAAGTGGATGCGGGATTAGCTGTCTTTGGAAATGATGGCTTAATCCAGAAGTATAATAAGTCAATTAGCAATCTGTGGTCTTTACCCAAAGATTACTTCGCGACGAACCCCCATTTATCAGATTTTTTAGATGCAACGCGGCGACAGCTTCCTGTTCTCAGCAATTGGCCACATCATAGACAAAAATTAACGGGGAGACTATTAAGCCGTAAAAAAGGATCAAAAACCATTAAATTAAACTCCGGCATGGTACTCAAATGCGAACATATTCCTATAAATGCTGGCGCAACTTTACTCAAATATGGTGATATCTCATATAGTATAGAATTGGACTCAAAATTAACCAGCATGGGATCAACCATAATAAATCAAAATCAAAGAATTAATGACGATAATATTAAGAGCATAAATTTTCTTAGAGGCATTACAAATGAAACATCTATGCCATTGAAGTCCATTATTACATCAACGGAATTATTAGCAAACAACCATCTCGGTGATTTGAACGAATCACAACTACTGTATTTAAACCGTATTCAAAATGAGGCAGAAATGGCTCTTAATTTATTAGTTGATTCTGTTGATTTGCTCTCGATAAACTCTGGAATTTCAAAAATTAAAATAGATGCGATAGATTTACATGGTTTCTTATCAGAATTGATTTCTATGTTCAGTAAGAAAATAAGAAATAAGAAAATAAAATTAATATTGGAATGCCCCTTAGACTTTGGTTGGATAGATTCAGACCCAGACAAACTAAAAATATGCTTACTTAATCTAATCAAGAACTCAATCTCATTAACTGGTTCGGGGGGTAGAATTACTATTAATACTAAACGATCAAATGGCGAGATTCGAATTGATGTGATTGATACCAGTAAAGGGTTATCTAAAATTGATCTATCAAAAATTTTTGATAATTTTAATAAGAAATCTGTTCTTGATATTCCCTCTCACAGTGCAGGGATTGTATTTGCAAATAGAGTTTTAGATTTGCTTGGCGGGAGAATTGAAATAAAATCAAAAATCAATCAAGGTACTACAATTAGTTTAATTTTACCTCAGTAGGCCCTGAACCTGAAGTTAAATGAAAGAAATCGCATTTGATATGTCGAAGTCAGAATTAGAATACAACTTTACACTTGAAGATGAGGCGGCCACATTGAAACTTGGTTCAGATATTGCTGCTATTCCAGCATCAAACGGAATGATAGCCCTTTTTGGAGATTTAGGAATTGGTAAAACTGTTTTTGCCAGAGGCTTTATCCATTCTCTCGAATACGCAGATGAAGTGGTTAGTCCAACCTTTAGCCTTTTACAATTATACGAATTTGCCAAAATAAAAGTATATCATTATGATTTGTATCGCATTAATAGTCCCGACGAGATTATTGAACTTGGTATTTTTGATGCCATTAATGACGGCATTACTCTGGTAGAGTGGCCTGAGAGAATGGATAATTATTTTCCCAAAAATCGACTTGATATTTATTTATCGCAAGGTCTAATGGACGCTTCAAGAGCAGTGAAAATAATTGGTCACGGAGAATTTTGGGAAACTCAATTAAGAAACCTATTTACAAAATGAACATCAGAGAAAATATAATAAACGAGTTCTTAGAAGAGCAGGATTGGACAACTGAACAAATAATTTTCTTAGCCGGCGATGCTTCTAATCGCAAATACTTCCGAGTAAAAAATAATAATGGCCGAGCCATACTGATGGATGCCCCGCCTAACAAGGAAGATGTCCGCCCTTTTATTTTTTTCACAAATTATTTGCTAGAATTAGGCTATTCAGTGCCAAATATCTTTGGTGAAAATGCTAAAGAAGGCCTGTTACTATTAGAAGATTTTGGGGATAACACATTTACGCAAGTTTTACTTCAAGGGATCAAAGAATCCGAAATTTATGAATGCGCCATCGACTTGTTGATAGATTTGCACAAACAGCCAGTGATTGAGAACAGGAAAGATAGAATTGGGTCTTATGGTCATCAGGAATTATATAGGGAAATTTCATTATTCGTTGAATGGTATATGCCGTTATGTTTTGAAAATAAGACCGTAATTGAAAATACAGACGAGTTTTATTCAATTTGGGTTGGTTTATTAAAAAATGTATCTCAAATTAATGAAACCCTTGTACTTAGAGATTTCCATGCTGATAATTTAGTTTGGTTGCCTGAAAGAGAAGGGATAAAAAGATGTGGTTTACTAGACTACCAGGATGCAGTGATTGGTTCACGAACTTATGATCTTTTATCATTACTTGAAGATGCGCGCCGTGATATAATGCCTGAACAAAAAAACCATTTGATGAAACGTTATTTGCGAGCCTTTCCAGAACTTGGTAAGGAAGAATTTGAATCTACATACCATATATTAGCAGCTCAGCGCCACTGCAAAGTGTTGGGCATATTCTCCAGGTTGCACGTTCGCGATAACAAAGATAATTATTTAGCTCACTTACCAAGATGCTGGAGAATGCTAAAACAGTCATGTTTAAATCCCTCATTATTAGAATTAAAAAATTGGCTTCGAGCTAATATGCCTGATTAATATTTTTAATCAGGCTATTATCGGAAAAAATAGATTATGCAAAAAAAAATTGTCAACAAAAGAAAGCCAAAATTAGAGACCGCTATGATACTGGCTGCAGGATTAGGTCTTCGCTTAAGGCCTATAACCAACAAAATCCCAAAGCCATTAGTAAAAGTTGCAGACCACACATTGTTGGATCATACAATAGATAAATTACTAGCCATTGGTGTTAAAACGGCGATTATCAATATTCACTATTTAGGTGATCAAATCAGACAGCATCTATCTAAAAGAACAGACCTAGAAATTATATTTTCATCAGAAGCCGATGTGCTCTTAGAAACCGGCGGAGGTATAAAAAATGCACTAGAATATTTTGGCGACGAACCTTTTTTTGCATGCAATGCTGACGTATTATGGTTGAATGGCCCCTCCCCAGTTTTGGAACGAATGCAAGATTCTTGGAATAATGATCAAATGGATGGCTTATTAATGTTACACTCAACTGTAGAAGCCTATGGATATATGGGTAATGGGGATTTTGAACTAGACCCCGTTGGGAGGCTCTCGCGGAAGCTAGAGCGTGAGCTAACCCCGTATCTTTTTACTGGAGTTCAGATACTGCATCCACGTATTTTTAAGGACACGCCTTTGGGCGCTTTTTCATTAAATATCATATATGATAAACTAATAAAAACTAGTCGCCTTTATGGAATTGTTAATGATGGGGAATGGTTTCATATTGGAACTCCAGATGGTCTTGATCAAGCAGAGAAATATATGCAGCACAGGTATTCTGGGGTTCGCCACCGTTAAAATAGGAGATAAAACTTGCTACAATCAAAAATTGCGCAAGTGTATAATATTCCGCCCGAATTGCCTTTTGTCGATGCACTGGTAACAGGAATTAAAGAGATTTGTTTAAAAGGTAACTTCGAACTTACCGATTTTACAATATTAGTTCCAACACGACGATCCGTTATTTCCCTGCAAGAATCTTTTTTTCGTCTCAACAATAGAAACTCCTTATTGCTTCCAAGAATTAGTCCTATTGGCGACCTCGATGAAGAAGAAATAATGATAAACGACTTAAACCATAACAACCCAGAACCAAATTATACAAATATCTTAGATATACCTGACGCTATTTCAGATTTGCATAGGCAATTAATGTTAACAAAACATATTCAAAGCCTAAAAGGCGACACCATGAATATTGATCAGGCTGCTAAGCTTGCTAGAGAATTAGGTAAATTCTTAGACCAGGTACAAACCGAAGAGGTTAATTTTGCAAAATTAAATACTATTGTTCCAGAGGAGCTTGCAGAGCATTGGCAAGTTACCCTTCTTTTTCTAGAAATATTAAGTGATTTTTGGCCCTCGATACTAAAAGATAATAATCTTATAGACCCCGCAAGGCGGCGTAACTTACTTATTAATTCTCAAATCGAGTATTGGACTAAAAATCCACCACAGAAACCTATAATAGCTGCCGGGTCTACAGGAACCATTCCAGCAACATCCAAATTGTTAAGGTTTATTTCTTTATTGAAAGGGGGGGCGGTCGTTCTACCAGGTTTAGATACGACTCTTGATGACACAGCGTTGGAAGATATGGACACTCACCCTCAGAGTGGAATGTATCGACTTCTATCTAAATTAGGTCTTAAAGCACAAGATGTCACAAACTGGCTTAATCCAGAAAGTGTTTCAAACTTGGAATGCGCATCTGTATCTCGTCGAAAACTTATTTTTAATGCTATGTTACCAGCGGCTAAAGTTGGTAGATGGCGATCACTGGGTAAGCTACCAAAAGGGGTCCTTGATAATGTTGAGATTGTAAATTGCCCCAGCCT
>JADHRD010000088.1 GCA_016777585.1 Rhodospirillales bacterium
GAGCCCATTAATTCAATGCCCAACGTTTATCGGTATAGTCTAGATCGGGTGGTTGAACATATTAATGAAGCCTACAGTGTGGGAATTCCTGCAGTCGTAATATTTCCCGAGATCAATCCCAAATTTAAAACTAAAGATGCAAAAGAAGCAGTCAATCCCGATAATTTAGTTTGCAAAAGTATTAGACATATTGCCTCTAATTTTCCAAATCTTGGTATAATATGTGATGTTGCGTTAGACCCCTTTAATAGTGATGGACATGATGGATTATTGATTGATAATTATGTCGTGAATGATCTTTCGGTCGAATTACTATGTCAACAAGCATTGGTTCAAGCCGAAGCTGGTTGTAATATCATTGCCCCTTCTGATATGATGGACGGAAGAGTCGCCGAAATTCGAAAAACTTTAGATTCAAAGGGATATATCGACGTTGGTATAATGTCATATGCTGCAAAATTTGCATCAGCATTCTATGGACCATTTCGTAATGCCATTGGGACGAGCCAAATTCTAGAGGGTGACAAAAGAACTTATCAGATTAATCCAGCAAATATTAATGAAACTATGAGGCAAGTTGCTCAAGACGTTTCAGAAGGCAGTGATATCCTTATGGTAAAGCCTGGATTGCTTTACTTAGATGTCTTAAGTAAGATAAAAGAAGAATTTAGAATGCCTACGATTGCCTATCAAGTATCTGGAGAGTATTCGATGTTGAAAGGTGCTATCCAAAATGGTTGGTTAGATAATGATAAGGTTATTATGGAAAGCTTGATCGCGTTTAAACGCGCAGGAGCAGATGGTATACTTACTTATCTAGCTATTGAAGCTTCTAATATTCTTAATAAAAACATAAATTAACAAATGCAATTTAGACATAACGGATAATGTATTGGCGCCTAGTGAAAGTTTCGTTTATTGAAATACAATACGCTTAACGATCTTAGTTCTTTTTTTGTGACAAAACCTTTGCCGTGTCCTTATCTGGATGGTTTGTACGAACGAAGGCTAGTTGCTGAACTTTCTTCTGTTACTCACTCAAGGGATTTGCACGAGACTTTATCGAGAGTTGGCTTTCGAAGAAGTCATAGTATGGCCTACACACCAGTTTGTGAAAACTGTTCGGCTTGTATAGCCATACGCTCTGTCTCAAATGAGTTTATTCCTTCTAGTTCCCAAAGGCGTATTATTAAGGCGAATCAACAAGTGGTTGGCATAGAGAATGATGCCAAGGCATCCATTGAACGTTTTGATTTATTCTCAGATTATCAACAAACAAGGCACCCAGAAAGCGATATGGCAACGATGGATTATAATGATTTTAGAGCCTTAGTTGAGGAAACTTGTGTACCTACTTTAATTATTGACTTCTACGACACACATAGCGAGATGTTAATTGCCGGTTGTATCGTTGATGTTATGGATGATGGTTTATCCGCTGTTTACAGTTATTTTAATCCTAATATGTTGAGTCGGAGTCTCGGAACGTTTATTATACTATGGCTTATAGACCGAGCTGACCAAATTGGTTTAGATTACGTTTATCTTGGCTATTGGGTCGCTGGGAGTAAAAAAATGGAATATAAAAGTAAATTTCAGCCATTAGAATATTATGGTGCCACAAAAGGTTGGCAAAAATTTGATAAAACTAAACTCATTCAAAGATAGAAAACGAGAGAACTTTGAATAATTTTGGTCAAAATTTATTGTGAACCAATAATTCTTTTGGGTTAATAAAAGCGTTTAATCATACGCCATGTTAGCGGAAAAACAGCAGCAGCGAGTAAAATTTTAAATACAGCGCTTAACAAAAATGGCTGTACACCAAGAATAAATGATTTTTCAAAACCAATTAGTGTTGCGAGCCAAACATAGCCAAATAGATATATTACTGAGGTGCCGATAACCATTGTTAATATCGTTTTTCCCACTGTACGATCAAAACCATTTTCAGCCATAAAGCCAACAACAATCGAAGAAAGAAGGAAACCTAATAGATATCCACCCGTAGGACCAAGAATGTATGATAAACCAATGCCTTTCTCAGGTGTTCCGGCAAATACAGGTAGTCCTAATGCGCCTTCTGCAAGATACAAAACAACTGTCAATGCTCCGAGTCTCCAGCCAAATAACATCGATACACTTAGAACAACGAAAGTTTGCATCGTCATTGGAACCGGGTAGAAAGGAACTTGAATCTTAGCTGAAATGGTTAACAATAATGAACCGCCAACAATCAACGCAAGTTTTAAAAACCAACTGTTGAATTTGCTGGACATCAAAATATTGTCTATAATTGTTCCATTAGTTTTGATGGTATCACCAGTATGCACGATTATATCTCCTTTAATATATACAAGTTCTATCTCAAGAAGCGATTTAGCATTTTAAATGGATGCTATTCTATGTGAACGTTAAATAGTCTTATTTAAATTTATTATTTTTTGCAAATCCTTTGGGCGCTAATCTGCCTGATTGAGAACGCTTTCCAATCCAAGGTGTTAACTCCTTCTCTATCCTTATTTTATCACCGATCTTCCATGATAAACCATTTTTGGGGTCAAAACTGGTGATATCACTGATGCCACCATCCTTAAATTTTTGAAGTATTACGCCCCTACCTTTAGACATCTCTGGTATTTCGGAAGATTCAAATACTAAAAGTTTACGATTTATACCAATAACAGCTACAGAGCTCCCTAAATATTCGGTAATTGCGACAGCTTTATCTTCTTGTTTTAAATTAAGAATTTGTTTCCCATTTTTTGTTTGAGCAATTAAATCTTCTGATTTTACAATGAAACCTCTTCCAGATTCCGAAGCAATTATGTACTTAACATTTTCACTAAATGAAAATACAGATATAATTTCCTCTTCATTAGGAAGATCAATCATAAGCCTGAGTGGGCTTCCGAAACCTCTCCCACTAGGTAATTTATCTGCTTGAATAGTAAAAAATCTCCCATTACTTGCAAAAAATACGACTTTATCTGTGCTCTCTGCATGAAAAATAAATTTAGAGCTATCACCATCCTTAAACTTTATATCACCGCTAAGATCAATATGAGATTTTGATGTTTTAATCCAATCCTTATTTGAGAAAATAATCGTTATTGGTTCTTTCTCAGTAAAAATATCATCAGGAATTTCAATCTTTTCTAACCCTTCCTCAATTGACGTTCGGCGCCCGTATTCAGAATTAGTTTTCGCTGAAAAACGTTTTTTAGTTTTTTTTATTTCTTCGCTTATTGTTGCCCATTGAATAATATCATCAATCTGTAATTTTTTTAAGCCAACTCGTTCTGTTGAGAGCTCTTTATGCTCTGCTCTAAGCTCTATCTCCTCAAGTTTTCTCAATGATCGTAAACGCATGTTTAATATAGCTTCCGCTTGTACTTCTGTTAAGGAGAACGCAATAATGAGTTGTTTCTTTGGATTATCTTCCTCTCTAATAATACGTATCACCTCATCCAAATTTAGATAGGCTGCTAAATACCCCTCTAAGACTTCAATCCGATGATCAATTTTATTCAATCGAAACTGTGTTCGCCTCATTAGCACCACATGGCGATGGGATAAAAAGGCACTCAAAACCTCTTTAATATTCATTACTTTTGGGGTGTTCTCGGAATCAAGAACATTCATATTAAGGCTTATTCGAGTTTCAAGGTCTGTTAACCTGAACATCTGTTCCATAACTATTTTAGGATCAAGAGATCGCTTTCGAGGCTCTAAAACAATGCGAATATCCTCGGCGGATTCATCACGTATATCTTCGAGAAAAGGCAGTTTTTTCGCCAATAATAATTCTGCAATTTTCTCTATTAAACGAGATTTTTGAATTTGGTATGGAATTTCATTTATTACAATTAGATATTGTCCACGACTTTGTTTCTCAACTGACCAACGAGATCTAACTCTAAAACCACCCCTACCAGTTGTATAGGCCGCTAAAATCATCTCTTTAGTCTCAACTAAAATGCCACCCGTCGGAAAATCGGGCCCTGGAATGAATTCAAGCATCTTTTTTAGACTTGCGTTTGGAAACTTGATGAGATGCAAAAGGGCCCGGCAGAGCTCTTCTAAATTATGAGGAGGAATACTACACGCCATACCGACCGCAATTCCCTCACCGCCATTTGCTAACAAATTCGGAATAGTTGACGGCATTACAATCGGCTCTTTATCTTCACCATCGTAAGTTTCTTTGAAATCTACAGTATCTTCATCAATACCCTCGAGGATAGAGGAAGCAACATCTGTTAAGCGAGCTTCAGTGTACCTCATCGCGGCTGGGTTATCACCATCAATGTTGCCAAAATTCCCCTGACCATCAACTAAAGGATATCTTACGGCAAAATTTTGAGCTAATCGGACTAACGCATTATATACTGATTGGTCTCCGTGAGGGTGATACTTGCCAATAACATCACCAATTACACGTGCACATTTTTTATAACCCTGGTCAGGATTAAGTTTTAGCAATCGCATTGCGTACAGGAGACGCCGATGAACAGGTTTTAGCCCATCTCTTACGTCTGGTAAGGAACGAGACATAATAATAGATAACGCGTAAGATAGATAGCGTTCACTAATTGCATCTGACAGTGCTAAATCACGAACATCTCCGCCAGGGGTTTCTTCTTCAAAAGGAATTTTCATAGTGTTTAGAGTTACAAATAAATTACTAGTTAATTTCTACTTAGTTATACTATTCTTTTGAACAACTCGGTCAACCAGTCGATCGCGTGCTGCAGGTAAACCACGGTTAACTTGGGCAAATACGTTTCGCTTTAAAAAATAACCTGTCAAATTAAGTCCATTCAGTATGTCTGTGTTTGAAGAATGAGACTCTTCAACAAGAAACGGTGGAAGTGCTAGAAGCCGCTCTTTATATGGATTTCCAACATTTTTTGATACTGCCCTTCCGGTTTTTGGCGAAACATAGCATAATTCGTTCACTTGACCGGTCACAGCACAACTCAATAAATTAAGTGAAAAACCAAGTTCGCTTAGGAGTTTTAATTCAAAATTGATATAGTTTTTCAACCAATCATTAGAACTTAGCTTGGATATAAAACTGGATAATGATTCGTAAATAAAATTAGAAGGTTCCCTTTCTGGGAGAGCCCCATTTAAGACCGAGCAGATGGAGGAAATTCCAGCTAGACGCATAGGATCATTTAAGTAAGCACAAGTATATGCGTTTAATAGCTCACATTTAAAATATCCAAGGCTTTCTTCTAAACGAGCCTTCCATTCTACGTGGGCCAAGTAACCAATTTCATACATTCCTCTGGATTTTTTGTTTCTAGCTCCTTTAATTAAACCACTATGCTTGCCGTGCTCAGCAGTAAGCATAGTTAAAATACTTGAAGTTTCCCCATACTTCCGATTTTCTATGATTATTCCTTTATCCGTCCAATTCATGGTTTTAAGTGTATCAATCTTAGGTCAAACAAAAAATATATTTACACATTAAATTTTAAGCCTCGATTTGAGTAATGTATTGGATTATCTCCCCATTTTTCTCTCACCTTTACAAATAAAAACAAATGAACTGGAACTTCAACCATTTTTGAAAATTCCGTGCGGCTCTCCAAGCCAATAGATTTAATCATTTTACCACCCTTCCCCAAAACAATTGATCGTTGAGACTCTCTCTCAACAAATATTGTTTGCTCTATACGGATGCTCCCATCCTTTTTTTCCTGCCACTCTTCTGTTTCAACTACAGTTGAATAAGGAAGTTCTTGATGTAATTTTAGATATAATTTTTCACGGGTAATTTCAGCAGCTAACAATCTTAGAGGCATATCAGATATTTGATCCTCAGGAAATAACCAAGGACCCTCAGGTATTAATAAATTAATCTCATCTAATAAATCATCAATACCATCACCATTCTTTGCTGAAATCATAAATATTTTTTTAAATATCTCAGTTTTACTCAACTTTTCAGTTAAATTTAAGAGTTTATCTTTTTGAATTAGATCAACTTTATTTAGAACTAAGAAAATTTTTCGCTCTTTATCAAATTGTTTTAAATTATTAATTATTCCTTGAGTTTCAGAATCTACACCACGCTTGCTATCAACTAAAAGTAGAATCAAATCCGAGTCCTCTGTGCCGCCCCACGCAGAGTGAACCATCGCCCTGTCTAGTCTTCGTTTTGGTGCAAATATTCCTGGTGTATCAACTAAGATTAATTGACAGTTGTCACTAATATTTATCCCCAAAACTTTTGATCTAGTAGTTTGAACTTTTGGCGACACTATTGATACCTTAGTGCCAACGACATAATTAACCAGAGTTGATTTGCCGACATTTGGCGCACCAATAATCACTGCAAATCCGCACTTTGACTTTAATTTATTCAATGCTTTAGGTCTAATAACATAAGTTTAGCTGCATTTTGTTCCGCCTCTTTTTTTGATGTTCCATTTCCCCTTATTGCCGACCTATTTTTGACCGAAACTTGGATTAAAAATTCAGGTTTATGGGGAGGGCCTTGCCTCTCAATTTCTTTATAAACAGGAAGATCAGAACTGTGAGTTTGACACCACTCCTGTAAAGTCGTTTTGTAATCCTTGGGAGGACTCTGGGTATCCATAATTTTTGAAATCCAATGTCGCTTAATAAAATTAGAAACTTCGATTAATCCACCGTCAAGATAAATAGCGGCTATTATGGCTTCACAACAATCAGAGAGAATTTTAATATTATTTCTTCCACCGGAACTCACTTCACCTTCAGACATATAAATAAAATCTCCAATACACAAACTCTCAGCCACTGTGAATAACGTATGCTTTTTAACAAGAGCTGAGTGACGCTTTGCCAGATCCCCCTCATTCTCTGAAGGAAACATTTGTAATAAAATTTGGGCAATCACCAAACTCAAAACACGATCACCTAAAAACTCAAGACGTTCATTAGAATTATTTTTATCATCACCACTCAACTTTGCACTTGAATGAAGCAATGCTTTTTTTAACAATTCAATATCTTTAAAAGAATATTCTAGTGATTTTATGAGAACGGTAAGATCTTTTCTCATATTTTCCTATATTATCTTTTGCAACAGACGTTCAAATCTGATCGATATGGGCCAGTTCCATACTTCCCAAATGCGTGCTTTTCCATTGGTTGAAAAAAAGAGAATTTTTGCCTTACCTACTAAATTCTCTCTCGGAATAAATCCAACCTCTGGGAAAACTCTGCTATCTTGTGAATTATCACGATTATCACCCATTGCAAAATAATGGTCGGATGGCACTTTGAACAATATTGTATTATCCAAAGGACCTTGATCACCCCAACTCTCGGATATAAGATGCTGCGTCCCATTTGGAAAAAATTCCATATACTGGGGGATTAACCGTGTACCAGAATTCCTTTCAATCTGAACAAAATCGTTTACTTTCTCACGTTTTACTAAAATACCGTTCAAATAAAGCCTACCCGACTTCATTCTAATAGTATCTCCCGGAAGACCGACTATTCTTTTAATATAATCAGTAGTATTATCTGATGGTAATTTAAAAACAGCTACATCTCCGCGTTTTGGCTGGCTTTCAAATATACGGCCATTCATTAACGGCAAACTCAATGGGAATGAATGTTTTGAGTATCCATACTCTGATTTTGATACAAACAAATAGTCTCCAACCAATAATGTCGGAATCATTGAACCCGACGGTATGTTAAAAGGCTCAAAGCCAAATGTCCTTATGACTAAAGCTATAAGAACAGCGTAAACAACTGTTTTTACAGTATCAACAAGACTATTTGGTTTTGAAGAATTATTTTTTACCATTTTAAAAAAATACCAATAAAGTTTCTAGCTACATAATGTAATATCGTTTCTGAATGAACAATAGTTTAATGTATCAATTTTTTCTATATAAGTCATCTACTGCATCTAATAGTTTTTCTACCTGCTTATCCCAAGAATATTTTTTCATGGCGTTTGATGCATTTTCACCAATCGTTTGCGCTGCTTCTTGGTCCAAATATAGCTTTTCCATTTGATCTAGTATCTCATCAATCGAAGCTTCGCCCCAACCATCAACATAATTGTAAGGATGAAATGATTTAACATCTTTCTGATTTAAAAGAGCATAACACGTTTCATTACATATTATATCTAAATGACCAGTATTTGCCGATATTATACATGGTATACCCATTGCCATTGCCTCCATCGCAACAAGGTTTGTGCCTGGTTCACACCGATTAGGAAATAAAGCCATATCCACAGATGAATAGAGATCAGGAAATCTTTTATTTGCAATCTGTCCTAAATTTATAAATGAGCCATCCGGTAAACCATTTTCTAATAACCAGTTATCTATCAAAAGATCATTATTGTGGTCTAATTTGGGATAGGCGTTTGTATGGTGAGAATATTCTAAAGTTTGGACAATTTTATTCCATTGATTTTCCCAAGAAAAAATCAGAAGAGAATTTGGATATTTTCGATGAAATATTTTAAATGCAGATACAACAAGGTCCTGCCCTTTCCTATATTCAAGTTTACCACCCGAAAAGATTACAAACTTATTGCCAAAAATATTTTTTTTTGGTCTTTTATAAAAAATTTCAGTATCAACTCCTTGTTGTATATTTATGACATTATTTAAACCCGATTTCCTTAGAATCATTTCATTCCATTTTGATCCGGTAACTATTAGATCATATTCGCTAGCCCTTTTTAAACCCTCATTAGAGATCTGACTTGTCTCAAAAAAAATTACAGCGATATTAACGTCGCCAAGTGCCGGTTGCTCTGCTAAAGACGGTAAAAAATCATTCCTCAGAGCATGTAAAACGGGACACTCAAACTTCAACAGGCCTATTTTTTGATGTAGAGGCTCCAGATGGATTTGTTTTTTAATGATTGGTTGAATAGATTTGATTTGATGTTCTGAGGGATCTAACAAATGTGGTTTCAGAAATATTGTTGGAACTCGTCCTTTTTTTTTTAGCTGATACGTCAAGTTCTGCCCATAAATTCCCCATCCAGACACACTACTTAGACGCCAACCTACAACAATATGATTAGGGTTTTCAGAAGTTTTATCAAAATTTATCATTTAGTTTCAGAGCTTAACGCAGAAATAACAACAAATGCCTGAGCAAATGGTGGTTCATCGGTAATAGTTAATTCTATTTGTGAGACGAAC
>JADHRD010000009.1 GCA_016777585.1 Rhodospirillales bacterium
ATTTTTAGTGGATTAGTCCTTCTTCGATTTTTAAGAATTTCGTAATGAAGATGTGGGCCAGTTGAACGACCAGTTGTTCCAACGTAGCCAATAATTTGGCCCTGTTTAACGCGAACACCTAGTTTAATAAACTTATGAAATTTACTCAGGTGGGCATAGGCTGTAGTAAAAGTTGAATTATGGCGAATCTTGAGATAATTTCCATATGTTTTGTATGACCCCTTATATGACACTGTTCCATTGCCAGCAGCAAAAATTGGTGTCCCAATCGGTGCAGCGAAATCTACACCTTGATGCATTTTATTATATCCCAATATAGGGTGCTGACGACGGCCGTAACCTGACGATAATCTAGCGCCGTTTATGGGTGTACGCATTAGAGCCTTACGGGCACTTTTTCCATTTGCATCGTAATATCCGACCTTGGTTTTATTCTGATCAAATCGATAAAGCGGTTTGTTCTCGTTGCCTAAGATTAGGCTTGAATACAGAATATTGCCATAATGGCTGATTTGTCCAGTTTCAAGGCTATATTTTTCAAATAGGACGCGAAAGCTATCCCCCTTTTGAATATTTCTTTGAAAGTCAACATCCCATGAATAAATTCTTATTAATTCCATTATTAACTGTGGTGGTAAATTTGATTTAAGAGCTGAGTCATAGAGACTTGACTCAATTATACCCGTTACAAGGTGAGTTGTTCGTTTAACTATTTTACTTATTTTTCGTGTGATGTATTCATTTTGATTTTTCTTTGTTACCAAGTAAATATTACTTAAACCGTGGTCTATTAAAACTGAGTGCAGATCATTAGGTGATTTAGTTTCGGGTACTTGCGTTATCTTCTCGGTTTCTTTAAATGAAATTTCTATCTTATCGCCTGGTTTTAGTTTCTTTGGGTTAAATTTTAACAATAAAGAGTTAATTATAAGGGTTGCTTCTTTTATAGAGACTTTAGATCGAGTTAGGATTTCGGTTAAAGTATCCCCTTTATCTATTGTTATTTGGCTTTTGATTAAACTTGGTATCTTTATAATTGGTAAATCAATATTTTCTATGTGATTATTTTCTTTTTGTGTTGTAGACAACTTAGGTTCTACTGCCAAAGGCAGTTGGTATTCTAGTATAATTGGGTTCAAATTTGTGAACCAGATTGGGGACACAATCACGGTTACTATTATAATCGAAAATAATTGTGGTGATTTAACAATTTGATTTTTAAGAGAACTAATTAGTGACACTTTAGGTTTCTCTAGAAATTTTATTTAACATGGTTACAAACTTAAAATATAATTTAAATTAATTTCGAATTTACTAAATAACAAACGTCTAAGATATATTACCTAGTTTTGTTTAAATTATAATTTATTTTGAATTTAATTTCAATTTTATTTATTATACATTTATTAGTTAATAATTATAGTAATATTTTTTATATATAATTTATAACAATTAACTAATTATTGTATAATATTAGATAAAATACTGTAAATAAACGTTTATATTACATTTAAATTAAAATTTTTAGGAATAGAGTTATATCTTCTTTGTTTTAAAACTAATGATGAATTAATTGCTTAACCTGATTAAGTAGGTAACATGCAAAATAAACAGTAATTAAAGTTTTAGTAATTTTGTCTAAGATCGTAGTTTGTATGCAGAAACTGGAATAAAATATTATGAATAATTCTAAAGAAAGACTGGTTCTTGAAGTTCCACAAGGAGAAAAAAAGGTATTATTACATTCGTGTTGTGCTCCTTGTTCCGGGGATGTAATGGCAGAGTTAAAACGGTCTCAGATTCGTTATACTATTCTTTTTTATAATCCAAACATACACCCGGCCAGAGAATATGAAATTCGCAAAACAGAAAATAAACGTTTTGCAGACAAACTTGAAGTGCCTTTCGTTGACCTAGATTACGACAAAGATAATTGGTTTTCAAAAATCAAAGGCTACGAAAAAGAACCAGAGAGAGGATATCGATGCACACTTTGTTTTGATATGCGTTTTGAGCGCTCTGCATTGTATGCTTCTAAAAATGGATTTAAGGTCTTTTCAAGTACTCTTGGGACATCTAGATGGAAAAATATACACCAGATTAATGGTTGTGGTACACGAGCAGCAAACCGATATCAAAATCTAATCTATTGGACCTTTAATTGGCGAAAGGGCGGCGGCTCAGATAGGATGATTGAGATTTCTAAAAATGAAAAATTTTATCAACAGGAATATTGTGGATGCGTTTACAGTTTAAGAGATACAAATAAAAATAGAAAAAACCGGGGTATTGCGCCTATTAAAATTGGTCAAAAGTTCTATGGAAATTAAGGCTCGGGAGTAAAAAAGCAAAAATGTGGTGGTCACGGGCAGATTCGAACTGCCGACTTCCAGATTAGGAATCTGGCACTCTATCCAACTGAGTTACGCAACCATGAGTTTTCATTATCTCTTTTATACCTTTTATTCAAGTTATACAGAAACTATATTCACATAATATTCAGGTATAGAATTAGGTAAAAAGGATGGATGATAAACTATCATTATAAAATGTACATATAGGTACCTAAGATGGGTTGACGAGTTAAAAATTTAAGTTTCTACGCTATTTAGCTTCTTAACACAAAGCTTCCTAATTTTATTTAAAAATATTCAGCTGAAAAAATTTAAAATATGCCAATTACATTGTAATTAAGTGACCCATAGTATCATTTTATTGGAATTGAAAAATAAACAGTAGCTGTTTCTGTGCCCGGGTTTGTATCACCTAGACTCGCATTGGAATAGTGCGAGAGAGCCAAGCCAATTCTCGATCGATTATCTAAACGGTATGACAATTCTAGTTGCGAACGAAATTCTAATTTATGTCCAAGATCTAGCTTTTTATTACCACCCCAATAATAATGAGGCGCAAACGATGGCGTGGCTACAAATCTACGACCAAAATATAAATCAACCAAAACACCCGCGCCTATAAATCCTTGTGATGTAGTAGTCAGGGCAGCTGCTGTAAAAGGCTTAAAAACAATGAATTTTTCCTTCGACCTATACTCTAATCTTATTTCAGTGCCTTTCTCTTTCTTACGATTAAAATCATAACTCCCAACACCTACAGAAACAAATGAAGGATCATCATCACCCACTTCACCAGCTTCTAAGAGCCCCAGCGGGAGGACAACCATAACTATTAACGTAGCTATAATTTTCGTTATAGTTGAGAAAATAGATTTTAAAAACAATTGTTCTTTCATCACTATTTTACCAAAATTTTTTTATTGATCATACTTATTTCTTCACCAAAAAATTTAACAACATGACAATCAAACACACCTCTAAAGAGTCTTTTAGACGTAAACAAAAATATAATAATAAGATTATATTATTTTATGATCTTCAGTCGCTGTAACTAATGCTGAAAGAATTAACGGTTCCATTGCAGAATGTCCAGCATCATGAATAATGTTGTAATTTGCCCCATTCCAAGAACTATAGAGTTTATCAGCGGTGACAATAGGACAGACCATATCATATCTTCCCTGAACGATGGTGCATCTATGATTAAATATTTTATTTAAATTCATATAAATATAGTTTTCCGGAAGGAAAAAGTTATTTATAAAATAATGAGCCTCAATTCGGGCTAAAGCTAGCATTCTTTGTGCAGAACTACCAAGAGCCAAATGCCGAATGCTAGGCTTCAACGTTGAGCACGAACCTTCAAAATTTACCCAAGCTATTGTTGCTCCACCATTAATTTCAGAATCATTGCTAGCCAAACGGTTGTAATAAGCATTTAGAATTTGGCTCCGCTCACTTGGTGGTAGAAAATCCCTAAATTTCCTCCAGTGATCAGGAAAAACCGTCTGTATACCCTGCAGAAACCAATCAAGTTCCGATTGACTGCACAAAAAGACGCCTCTTAGAATAAAACTGGCTACCCTCTCGGGAAAATTAATTCCATAAATTAGCGCTAAAGACGAACCCCATGAGCCACCAAACAATAACCATTTTTTTATATCTAAATGTTGTCGCAATAATTCCATATCGTTTATTAAATCTTGTGTAGTATTGTGCTGAATTTCTGCAAACGGCTTTGAACGACCACTTCCTCTTTGATCGAAAATAATAATTTTATAATATTCGGGATCAAAAAACTTCCTATGCATAGCAGATGCTCCGGCACCTGGCCCGCCATGTAATACTACCGCAGGAAAACCGTTAGGGTTGCCTGATAACTCCCAATACATTTCATGACCATTATCTAATTTTAACATCCCAGCACTATATGGTTCAATATGGGGATACAATGTTGTTTTAGACATTTTTATACTCGCTTGGTAGAAATTAGGCTTTTATTTGTTTTTTGTGGCAAAATAGAGTTTATAAAAATTCTTTCAATCTTTAACTTAAAAAAAACCTTAAATATAATTCAGTTTAATACTAGAACAACCAAAGTATAAATATTATGATGCAGACTAACATTAATCAATTAATGCAAAATTGAGTTAAATGATGTCTAACTATTTTAAAATAATTCTTTTTTGTTGTCTGTTTGGGCTGCTGGGTTGTTCAGTCAATCCTGCCACTGGCGATAGAAGTTTCACGGGCTTTATGTCGTTAAAGGATGAAATTAATATAGGTCGTCGCGAACACCCAAAAATTGTCAAAGCATACGGTGGAGCGTATAAAGAGCAACGCCTCAACAGGTATATAAGTAAAATAGGCCATGCCCTCTCGAGGACTTCGGAACTTCCAAACATAAAATGGACCTTTACAATTTTAGACACTCCTCAAATTAACGCATTTGCGGTTCCAGGTGGGTATGTGTATGTTACTCGTGGTCTAATTTCTCTTGCATCCAGTGAGGCAGAAATTTCTGGCGTCATAGCTCATGAAATAGGCCATATTACGGCTAGACACACGGCTCAACGTTATAGTAGTTCCATGGTAACGAGCGGGCTAACAATGGCAGCCGGCATATTTTTAGGCTCAATTGCTGGAGATGTAGCAGATTTAGCTAGCAATATAGCAGTTAAATCTTATTCACGAAGTCAGGAATTTGAGGCTGACACATTGGGTGTTCGTTATCTCTCTAGAAACGGCTATGATTTAACGGCTGTCCCCAAATTCTTATCCAAGCTTAGGGCAAATAGTAAACTCGAAGCTAAACGTCAAAAATCAGACCCTTTAAGAGTAGATAACACGGATATTTTTGCAACCCACCCCAGAACATTAGATAGAGTGAAGCGTGCTATTAAGAATAAAAAATCGTTCAAACAAGGCCAACGAACTGGAAGCATTGAATACCTTAAGTTAATACACGACATGCCTTACGGGCAGAATCCGGATAAAGGCATTATAAAAGGCCGACTGTTTGTTCACTCTAAATTACGTTTCAGCTTTGAGGTCCCGCACAACTATGTAATTTTAAACTACCCTAATCGGTTAGTTTCCCGTCATTCAAATGGTAACATAATTCAATTTGATACAGCCAAAAAATATTTTGACGGCCCATTAAAAAAGTATATTTCTGGCCACTGGTTATCCAAAAAGAACATTACAGAAACTGAAAATATCACCGTAAACGGTATGGAAGGAGCGACAGCTAAACTTCAACTTAGAAAGAGATCAGGGAACTCCGAAATTAGGGTGGTGGTTATCAGAAACAATAAAAATAATAAAATATATAGGTTCATATTTAAAAGTCCTAAATTAATAACGGCAGAATCATCGCTGAACTTCAGAAAAACCACTTATAGCTTTAGAAACTTATCAGAAACAGACACAAAGAAAATTAAACCAAATCGTATTCAGGTAATACCAGTCAAGAGTGGGGACACAGTAAAAATACTATCAAATATAATGAATATTAACAGGTTTAAAGAAGAAACATTCAGAGTATTAAATGGGCTAGCGCCGTCGGAGAAACTTCGCGAAGGGCGTCTTGTAAAAATCATTGTTGGTTGACATAGTTTCTATTATTTTGTTTGTAGCCAACTTTTTAATATTTTCAGAGTCGTCAAGTTGATTTATTTTGCTACGCTGCCTGAAGAACTGCCTCTAATTTCTCAGTTGCCTGTTCTTTATTTATACTTTCAACGGCGGCAAATTCACCAGCCAATCGCTCAAGTGCTGACTCATATATTTGACGCTCGCTGAACGATTGATCAGGTTGGCCAACATTACGATGCAGATCCCTCACAACTTCTGCTATTTGTACAGGATCTCCAGAATTTATTTTAGCCTCATATTCCTGAGCTCGCCTGCTCCACATTGTACGCTTTACCCTTGCGCGGCTCTTTAAAGTTGAGACAGCAGCATCCATTATTTTTTGGGAACTAACCTTGCGTAACCCTGAAGTTTCCATCTTATTTGTTGGAACCCTGAGTGTCATGCGATCGCTCTCAAAGGTGACGACAACTAATTTTAAAACTTGTCCAGAAATGGTCTCTTTTTCTATTCCCTTTACTTGGCCAACACCATGTGTTGGATAAACGACAAAATCACCCTCTTTAAAGCCTATCATTCCCTTTTTCTCAGCTACCATCACTATTTACTCCAGCAGATTGTATGAAGTTAGAAAATAAAAATTCTAACTCCATTCTCATAAACGAAACATGTAAGAATAACCCTGTTAAGTCTACTCAAACAAAATCCATCAAACTTAAACTCAATAATTTTAATTTTCTGGATAAAATGGTTAAGACTATTTTGCTAAAACCCCAATTGTATTAATAATAATTATCTTAGTTTATTTTCAGGGATATATTATTTCCTAACTGCCAGGACCAGGACTTTCACTCAATTCAGACAATTTTCCCTCTTTATCTTTCCAGTCATCGGCATCTGCCGGTGTTTCCCCCTGAGAAGTTATATTTGGCCAGATAGCAGAAAACTTCGTATTTAAATCCAACCATTCTTCCAAGCCTTCTTCTGTATCGGGCAAAATTGCTTCAGCCGGACACTCTGGTTCGCATACTCCACAGTCAATACATTCATCAGGGTTAATAACTAAAAAATTTTCACCCTCATAAAAACAGTCTACAGGACACACTTCGACACAATCCATAAACTTACATTTAATACAATTTTCTGTCACGATATAAGTCATAGTTCATCTCCAATTAATTATTTTTTTCAATTAAATATGATAGGTGAAGTTTTACACTTTAGCCTAAACAAAGCCAAGCCTTGCCATAACTCTTTTTTTCGCTTCGCCTCTATCAATATCATTAACATAAATTAACCCGGCAATTCTGCTAATTAAATTAGATTCGTAATAGTCAACATTACCATCAGCAAATGCAACCTCCCATAACATTTCAATCATTTGTATACGCTCTTGCTGATCAAACCTGTTTTTAATAACCCGAGTAAAGGAGTATAAGTCACCGGTTTGCTCCATAACCGATTGAGTTTCATTTACCAAAGTCTCACTTTCTTCGTTATTCAGACCAAAATTAGCTTGCATTAAACTTACTATTTTTTCGCGTTCTTTTTCATCAAAATTACCATCCATACATGCGGCCTCCACAAGCAAGGCCGCTGAAGCCGCTTCTAATTTGCCTATTTCGGAACCCTCAGCTTCCTGAATATTATTAGAAAATAATAGTTTAATCCTGTTAATCATGGTATTCCTATGAGCTAAACATTTAATTTATCAATTAAGGTTTTTTTTCATTTTAATCAAGATTATTATTTCTCAATAAAAAACGATCAATTGCGCGCCTTTCAGATTTAGTGGGACGACCTGATCCAGGCTCTCTTTGAGCAACTTTATTATTTGGTAATTTATTTATTCCTTTTGATGAATGTGATTCTGGAGTTAAATCTAAATAAAGTTTCTTTGCCTCAATTGCTGGCCCTCGACGTAATCCAAGTTGTTCCACGCGCACCACTCGCACTATATCAACAACTGTAAAGGTCAAAGTGTCACCAATCATAATAGTGCAGTGAGATTTGGAATTTATATTACCATTAACTCGAACTTTGCCCGCGTGACAGAACTTGGATGATAACGATCGACTTTTAAAAAATCGAGCATACCAAAGCCATTTATCTAAACGAATTTTTTCTATCGTTAAATTTTTATCCATTAGGAGTATTTTTGAATTCCAAGTTTCTTAACTTCGCAAAAGGTGTTTCAGTCTTTGCGATAAAATTATTTTTATTCTTCTGTTTGGTAACCTCTTTATGGAAGTTTTTTTTATTTTTCCATCGTTTCTCTTTGATAAATAAATAGATCTTTTTGGTTTCTAATGTTTTCCTTTTATCAAATTTTCTGTAACCGAGATTTTTTATTATCTCACCAAAATCAGTGTAAGAGCATCCAAGTAAGTTTAAAACTTCTGGAGTTACGATAAACTCTCCATTGTTAGTTTCTTTACTAAGAATTCCTAATAGTTTGTCTAAAATATCGATCCGAACAAATAAATTACCCAGAAGAGTATAACCAGCAACAAGCATAAATGGTTTAGAAATATCAATGCGATATGGCACTGATACCCTGCCTGGACTTGGCAACTCTGGTATCGGGTGCAATTGATTTTTTAAAGCCCACAATAATGAAGTCACCCAGCTATATTTTGGTGATAACAGTCGCGGAAAATATACATGTTGTCGCCCAATTTTTATACCAAGGTTTTTTAGAACTCTGTAATCAGGGCTTTTTAATGTTCTAATCTGATCAATTGATGATACTTTAGTAATTATTCCTCCAGAATTTATCAATTGAAATAAAAGTCCTCGTAATGACCCCGTAGCATTCGAATCGTCTGCTAAAAATAAGGGTTTTAACAAATTAGTATTATGTTTAGTAACCCAAGATTGAATATATGCCCTAGCCTTGCTTTTCAAAACCTTGTCTAATACATCACTCGATACAACATTCACCATTGGGCTTAACAGACTATGACCCAAGCACAGAACAGCAATTGTTTGTCTATCGTTGCCGTCAAACCAAGAAACGTGACCTTTTGGATCAAGGTTCAGATTTTTGCCATCTTCGTATATTAATTTTGTTATTCTTTTTTCAGTCTCACTTCTCAACACACGATTTGCTGCGCGAGCAATAGTGCGGCCAGCCATTGCGCCATCAACAGTGGCTGGAATAAACTTTAAACCTCTAATATATCCAATGAATTGACCCTCAACTAAAATAGCGCCGTCACTATTAACTCTAGTATCAAGAATCTCCCTGTCTTTCAGTTTCTTTACTAAAATTGAAGTTCTTTGATCTATAAACGTTTGAGTAAGTCGCTGATGCAACGCATCAGATAGCCTATCTTCAATTTCTCTAGTGCGAGCCTGCCATTTTTCAGGGTCATTCAACCATTTAGACCTATTAGAAATATATGTCCAAATTCTAATATTTGAAATTCTGTCAACTAACGCATCAATACCGCCTACAGTTTTATCGATTCCACGGACCTCTTTGGCTATCCAATCTGATTTTAATTCTCCATTATCTGATAAGTGTCTAAATAATTCAGCCAAAAGATTTGCGTGTTGCCCTGTTATTTGTTTCCTAAAATCTGGAATCTGGCAAACATCCCACAACAGCTTAACCGAACTGGGGTTTTTTAACTGATCATTAATGTTATTTTTTTTAATAATTTCTCTTAAAAGCCTCTCATCATTTGACCTCGGCGTTTTGACCAACCCCGTTTTTTTTGGAACTTGGTTCAGGCTAGTTATCAAACCTTCTAGCGTGCTAAAATCCAGATTAATGCTTCGCCATTGCGCATTTTGTTCTAAACCAAATTTATGTTCCTCAATTTGCTCAATTACATTAGGGTTAATTCTACCAGCACTGCCAGTCTCACCAAAGGTACCATCATTCAAATGGCGACCCGCTCGGCCCGCGATTTGTGCCAACTCATCGGGCCTTAATTCTCTCATTATTTTACCATCAAACTTATTTAAAGCTGCGAATGCAATGTGATTAATATCCATATTTAGTCCCATACCAATGGCGTCGGTAGCCACTAAATAATCAACATCACCATTTTGAAATAATTCGACTTGGGCATTTCGAGTGCGAGGACTTAAACCACCCATAACGATCGCTGCTCCCCCTCTCTGCCGACGAACCAGTTCGGCAATTGAATAAACATCGGACGCCGAAAAGCCAACAATTGCTGTTCTCCTCGGAAGTCGGGCAATTTTAATTTTTTCCTTATACAGTAATTTAGAAAACCTCGGACGCATCACAATCTTGATATTTGGAATTAATTTTACCAATAGGTTTTTAACAGATTCAGATCCCATAAGCATGGTTTCACTGCGCCCACGGGCACGCAACAATCGATCGGTAAAAACATGCCCACGATCAGTATTAGTGCATAGTTGCACCTCATCAATTGCTATAAAATCAACTGGCTTAGTCAAGGGCATGGATTCGACCGTGCAGAAAAAATATTTTGCGTGATGCGGAATAATTTTTTCCTCTCCAGTAACAAGAGCTACCTGTTGAGGCCCTTTTATCGCGACCGCACGGTCATAATTTTCTCTCGCCAATAACCTTAGTGGAAAACCAATCATTCCACTACCATGCCCAAGCAATCTCTCCATTGCAAAATAGGTTTTACCGGTGTTTGTTGGCCCTAAAACAGCTGTAATATTTATTTCTTTAGTATATATTTGCATGATAGCAGTCAATTTTGGTAGGTTAGAGAAATTAAAACAATATTTAAATTAGATTTATAGAAGTAAACCGAAAAAAGTAAAAAGTAAAAATATTATAATTTTAGGACTTGCATAAAAGATTAGTCAGATACATATGACTGTCAGCACGTATAATTACAAATTTTAAAACTTAAGCGTTAATGGTGAAGTATTATGGCAACAAAAGAAGCGGAAGATAAAATAGAGTTCAAAGCTGAGGTCTCCAAAGTTTTGGACTTGGTAATAAACTCTTTATATAGCAATAAGGAAATTTTTCTTAGGGAACTGATTTCTAATGCTTCAGATGCATGTGACAAACTTCGATATCTCTCCCTAACACAAGATAAACTTGTAGATAAAGGTACAGAATTTTCTATATCAATTACTACGGATAAAAAGTCTAAAAGCATTTCAATAAGAGACAATGGAATTGGAATGAATCATGATGAACTAGTCGAGAATTTAGGAACGATTGCAAAGTCTGGTACAACAGCTTTCCTAGAGAATCTATCCGGTGATGAGAAGAAAGATGCAGAACTCATCGGCCAATTTGGTGTCGGTTTTTATGCATGTTTCGGTGTGGCAGAAAAGGTAGAAGTTTTAACCAAACGTGCTGGCGAATCCCAAGGCTGGCTTTGGACATCTGAGGGTGCGGGGTCCTACAGCATAGCGAAAGCAGATCGTGACACTCAAGGCTCGACGGTAACGGTATTTCTAAAGAAAGAGAGCAAGGAGTACCTTGAGGAAGCAAGAATTCGGAATATAATTAAGACTTATTCAGATCATGTCTCGCTGCCAATTAATTTTGAAAAGGTAGAAAAAAATAAAACTGACATAGAACAACTTAACAGTGGTTCAGCTATTTGGACACGAAATAAGTCTGATATCACAGATGACCAGTATAAAGAATTTTACCATAGCGTTGGGCATGTATTTGACGATCCATGGTTAACACTTCATAACCGGGTTGAGGGGAAGATTGAATATACAAATTTACTTTACATCCCATCTTCAAAACCTTTTGATTTAATGAATCCAGATCGCAAGCATAAGGTAAAACTATATGTAAAAAAGGTCTTCATTACTGACGATTGTGAAGATCTCATGCCAAGTTACTTGAGATTTGTTAGGGGTGTTGTTGACTCCGAGGATTTACCGCTAAACGTTAGTCGCGAGATGTTACAGCACAATGTGCTTGTAACCCACATCAAAAAAGCACTTGTTAAAAAAGTTTTTTCAGAATTAAAAAAGAAAGCCGCCAAAAAACCAGAGGAATATGAATTGTTTTGGAACAATTTTGGGGCAGTACTCAAAGAAGGTTTATATGAGGATCATGAAAACAAAGATGCGCTCATTGAACTCACTCGTTTTAAATCAACCAGCGGTAATGGCCTTGTTAGCATGGAAAGTTACATAGCGGGTATGAATGACGGACAAAAGGATATTTTTTATATAACAGGAGACAATGCGGAGATACTCGAAAAATCGCCTCAGTTAGAAGGTTTCAAAGCACGCGGGATTAATGTTCTGTTGCTTACTGACCCAGTTGATGAATTCTGGATACCAATGGTCGGACAGTATAAAGAAAAAACATTTAAATCTGTGACAGCTGGTGACATTGATTTAGGTGAAATAGAAGATTCGGAGAATAAAAAATCAGAGAATAAAAAAGATGATGCCGTTAAAGACGCTGACCTTGCTAAATTGATTGTAGTCATTAAGGAGATACTTGGAGATTCTGTAAAGGATGTTAAATCTTCTGATCGGCTCACCGATAGTGCCGTTTGCTTAGTTGCTGCTGATGGCGATATGGACCTCCATCTTGCAAGAATGCTAAAACAACAGGGTCATGCCGATATGCAAGATAGTAGCCGAATACTTGAGATAAACTCATCCCATCAATTGATTATTAAATTATCCGAAATTTCTCAAGATCTATCAAAGAAAGATCTATTGGGTGACGTTGCGCATCTTCTATTAGACCAAGCCAAAATCACAGAGGGCGAGGCTATTAAAGATCCAGCCAACTTTGCTAAACGACTAAACGAGACTTTGGTGAAAGTTTTAATTTAAAATAAAAAAAATTTGCAGTTTAAGGGATTAAAGTTAGAGATTTCTATGATGTTAAGAGAGTTAAAACATCAGATGGGATATTAGTAGCCTTTATTCCTTTTTCTGACTGCGGTGCTTTAACAGCCCATACGCGCTTTTCTATTCCCTCAACGTGAATTTCTTTACCTTTGGAAATTTTATGGCGAATAGTGCCTACTTTTCCCTCCCAATTTTCCACCCAAGTTTCAATTATTATTTGATCATCCATTCGAAGTGGTGACAAAAATGATGCTTGAGCATCAACCAAAGGTATCCCAGCAATATCATATTGCGGCCACATCTTCCCCCAAAATAGTCCAACCTCGTTAAACATGTTTTGGGTTGCGATATCAAACCATTGGAAATAGTTCGGATAAAATACAATTTGAGCGTTATCGCAGTCACTAAACATAATTGTTCTATCTTGAAAAAAAGTTTTCATTTTTAAATAATTTTTCACTCTCGTTCACGCCTTAATTAGAAGTTTATATACGACATTGTTTAATGTATAGCCAATCACAATATTAATTATTATTTTAGACTTGTATAAAATTAAAGTTTATTATTTTGGTATCTTATCAAAGACGTTAGTTTTTTAGGGAGGCATAATGAACGAAATTCGAGGAGAGAATATAAAGCCATTACATTTTAATTGGGTAGTTGAAAATCATATTGGTACAATTACACTTAACAGGCCAGACCGAAAGAATCCCCTAACATTCGAGAGTTATGCAGAACTTCGCGATCTTTTCCATCAATTACAATGGGTTAAAAATGTAAATGTATTGATCATTACTGGAGAGGGCGGAAACTTCTGCTCTGGCGGAGATGTTCATGATATAATTGGTCCACTTACTAAAATGGATATGGCAAGTCTCCTAGACTTTACACGCATGACTGGAGATTTAGTAAAAGCCATGCGTAAATGTCCTCAACCCATAATAGCTGCGATTGATGGAGTCTGTGCTGGAGCAGGGGCTATTTTGGCAATGGCAGCTGATCTTCGCTACGGTACTCCGACTTCAAAGGTCGGCTTCTTGTTCACTCGTGTTGGGTTAGCCGGATGTGATATGGGAGCGTGTGCAATTCTACCAAGAATCATTGGTCAAGGAAGAGCCACTGAACTATTGCTTACAGGTCGTATGATGACCTCAGATGAGGCCTTGGGGTGGGGTTTTTATAACGATATTGCTCCCCATGAAAAGCTTATTGATATAGCAATGAAACAAGCAACCAGAATATCAGCGGGCCCAAATTTTGCTCACGCTATGACAAAAAAAGCACTTCATCAAGAATGGAATATGGGTATTGATGAAGCAATAGAGGCGGAGGCTCAGTCGCAAGCAATTTGTATGCAGACTAATGATTTTATGAGAGCTTATGAAGCATTCGTGGCAAAAGAAAAACCAGAATTTCAAGGTAATTAGAATGGGGATCTAAAATGCTTAAACTTAAGGACAAAGTTGCAATTATTACGGGAGCAGGACAAGGAATTGGTCTCACTTACGCTCGGTGTCTTGCCTCTGAGGGAGCCAAAGTCGTTATTGCAGATGTTATTGATTGCAACGCTATTTCAAGAGAACTAATGAATGAAATTCCAAATTCAGATATTTTTGCTATGAAAGTTGATGTAAGCGATGAAAACTCAACCGAAAAAATGGCACAAGATACTTTCAAGCGATATGGACGGATTGATATTCTAGTAAACAATGCAGCTATTTTTGGTAAATTGGTTCCGGGACCCTTTGAAGAAATCAAAGTTAGCGAGTGGGACCAATTAATGGCTGTAAATGTAAAGGGTCCCTGGCTGTGCAGTAAAGCCGTCAGTCCTATAATGAGAAAACAAAAGAATGGAAAAATAATTAATATTGCTTCCGGGACTTTATTTAAGGGAACTCCCAATTTATTGCATTATGTTTCATCAAAGGGTGCAATTGTAACAATGACGCGTTGTTTATCAAGAGAGCTTGGTGATGATAAAATTTGTGTAAATACAATAGCACCTGGTTTAACAATGAGCGAGAATGTATTAAAAAGCGATAGACATATGGAAATGCGGGACAGTAATATGGCAACGCGGGCTATCAAACGTTATCAAACTCCCGACGATTTAAATGGCGCTTTATTATTTTTGTCATCAGACGATAGTGATTTTGTTACTGGACAATGTTTAATTGTAGATGGTGGCTCAGCCAATAATTAGGAATTTTAATGACGGAAAAGATAGAAGATTTAAAAAATAATATCAACGAAGAACACTGGGCTCGTTTAATCGATGACTTCGATCAACGTATAGCCGAATTGCACAAGAATATTGATTTCCCGAGTTATTCTGATTGGAGCCTCAGCGCATTACAGGCACTCCAAGGAGATCAGGGTGCTAAACTGACTATGGAAAATTTACAAAATAATAACGAAAAACTAAAATACATTTTGGATGAAATGGCTATGCTCTATCTGATCCAACCAATGTTGAGACACTACTTATATCGCTCAATCAACTATAATAAAGAGAACAATCCACCATCATAAATTTGCAAAATGGCGCGCCCGGAGAGACTCGAACTCCCAACCTCCTGATTCGTAGTCAGACGATCTATCCAATTGATCTACGGGCGCATTCCCATTTAACATATTGAAATCATTACAAATTATGGGATACGACACCCCATTATGATTTCAGTGGTCTAGTAATCTGTGATACAAAGTACCTCAAAAGAAAACAGATCGCTGTTTAAATACAATTTATTAGACTTTAGATCAATCCTTTAGAAGACCAATCAAATTGAAAATCTTTTCAAATATAAATAGGAACCCTATTCGCAATCTGGACCTCTGAAAAAAGACTGCTTTACCGCCTAAAGCGGGAATCTGTGAGAATATGGGTATACCCAATTATCTTTGGAAAGAAACTCATCCACCAACGAATTTAGTAAGTTGATGTTCAATTATTTCTTAACTAAAGTGGTTCATGTCTATCGTTCTCGTCCTTAGGGTATTTATCCCCTTTGGCCTTGGATATTTTCTGGCATCAACATTTCGATCTATCAATACTGTCGTTTCAACTGATCTTGTAAGGGCTTTGAGCCTAAGTGCGAGTGAACTGGGTTTTGCGGGAAGTGCATTTTTCTTAAGCGCAACCTTATTTCAAATATCCTACGGTATACTGCTTGACCGGTACGATCCCCGTCGAATTTATTCCAGTTTTTTGCTTTTATGCGCTTTGGGTGCGGCGATCGTCTCAGTTTCCCAAGAAATTGTGCTTTTGAGTATTGGACGAGCTTTAATCGCACTTGGCACTACCGCAAGTGCAGTTACTTCGTTCAAAATATTTTCAATGTGGTATCCAAAAGAACGATTGCCTATGGCAAATGGATTGGCATTGGCTGCTAGTAGTTTAGGAGTAATGGCTGGAACCGCACCCATACAAATGGACATGCAATTCATTGATTGGCACGAATTGCATTTGATTATGAGCGCTTTGGTGGCGGGAGGTTCCTTGGTTGTACTATTTGTTACGCCGCTAAAACGAACGACGAGCACCGGAATCACACTTTTACAGCAAGTATTGGGGCTCAGGGTTATTTTACAAAGTATTAAATTTTAGCGGTTGGTACCTTTGCTCGTGACAGTTGTCTGCGTTTATGCTGGTTTTCCTGCTCTTTGGGACGGTCCTTGGGTTAGTGATGTTAGCGGATTCAATGATGTCGAAGTTGCAAATTTACTATTTTTGTTGGCTGGAGCGATAACCGTTTTTGGATTTTTAATATTTTTGATGACTTTTTAGTACTTATATGTTTTAACGTTTTAATGGTCTTATTGACTTGGTTAGTTAGGTTAATGCTTTAACCATTAATTAATGCTTTAACATCAGTATGTTTTGAATTAGTGTGATAGCAATTAATTAACCATTCTCAATTATAACGGTCAAGTTATTCGGTTTTTATATGCAATACGTTAGTTTAAGGTAGTTCCGATCAGGGGTTAGTTGTAAGAATGACAAAAGACATAATGGCCAAAACAAAAAATAGGTCACATTTTAAGCAATCAATGACTTTTTTGGCGCTCATCACTATGAGCCCTTTAATGGGTTGTTCTTTCTCATCAGATTATTTTCTCCCGTCGTTAAATGCTGAAGAACCATCGGGCAGAACACTAGTTAAATCGAATCAAACTAGTTCATCTAATCAAAAATCAACGATTAGCAGTAGTAGAGATATTTCCGTTCCAGTTCCTCAACAGCTAGTGATGGGCTCCTCGGAATTTAAGCCTAACGGCGTTACACCTGGAACAAAAACTGGAACGTTCGTCGGTAAAAAAGCAGTTGAGCTAAGAGGCGAATTAAAACGCCTTCAGCAGAGTGTATCAGAAAATAATTCTAAACTACAGAACATACGCGGAAAAACAGTAAGTGACTCTCAAAGATACCATGGGGCCGTCTCGGCTATTAATGCCCGACTTCAAGTCGGAACTACTCCAGGTAATCCTGTTTTGGTGCAACAGTTTAATCAAGCGTTATCCGACCTAAAAAGAATAGGGGATGATATTGCTAACATGAATCTTCTCACTTCAAGCGTAACGGACGACTCAACATTAGCAGCTTTCCTAGCAGAAAATACCCGCGCAGCTTTTAGACTCTCAGGCGCAATCGATCAGGATCATCAGCAATTAGCAATTTTAGAAGATGAAGTAAACCGAACCGTGGTTTTAATAGATCGGCTGCTTAAAGAACTGACTGAAGATATTCAGCGCCAAACAGATTATGTGTCCACCGAGCGGAGTAATCTCAACACCTTATCTGCAGCCGTAAAGAGTGGTGAGTTAATGGGAGCGAGTTTATCGAATAGAGCACTCACAGCCGCAACAAGCGGCAATCTTAATGGTCGCCGTACAACAAGAAACTTACCAAGTAGTAGGCCATTAGCAATTATTCGTTTTGATAGAGCTAACGTAGAATTTGATCAACCTCTATACAAAGCAGTTAGTAAGGCATTAGAGCAACGCCCTAATGCAACATTTGAATTAGTAGCTGTTGCGCCTTCGTCGGGCGGTACAGCACGTGTTGCGCTAAATTCTAATAAAGCTCGGAGAAATGCCGAGAACGTTATGCGCTCGTTACAACGGATGGGCCTACCCCCCCAAAGAATAGCAATAACAGCTAGGACTAGTCGCTCGGCGCAAACAAATGAAGTACACCTGTACTTAAATTAAGAGAACATAAATTATATTTGATCTTTTAAGTTATTCATTAAATAGCGTTTTTTTAAAAAAATGAACCAACAACGTTTGTCGGTTGTTGGTTATTTGCTTCTAATAAGTGTAATAATTGGATGGGGTACCTCATGGCCTTTTTTGAAAATTGGGCTGTCCGAAATACCAGCATTAACATACAGAGGTCTAATAGCTCCATCTGCAGCAATTTTTATGTTCTCGGTAGGCATAATGCTCGGGAAAAATATGCGTGTTCCAAAAGGCCATCTAAAGTTTTTGATTCCAGTATCATTTTTTAATATTCTTTTATGGCATGTTTTTAGTGCGTGGGGTATTAGTCTTTTAGAGTCAGGACAAGCATCTATAATTGCCTATACAATGCCATTATGGGCAGTAATTTTTAGCATTATTCTGAATAAGGAAAAACCTCATCTACAATGCGTAATTGGCCTTATACTTGGTATTTTTGGACTTCTAGCGTTGGCGTTGGGAGATATTGGAATATTTAATATATCACCTTTAGGTTCAATAATGATGCTAGTTGCGGCTATAAGTTGGGGTGCTGGAACAGCAATCCATAAAAGTGTACAATGGAAAATGCCAACAATAGCTTTGGCGGGTTGGCAACTCCTTATAGGCGGGCTTCCTATTACAATAGCAGCTATATTTTTAGAATCTCACCTATGGCCCAATATCATTCATACAATTTCATTGGATGCAGTTTTATCGACACTCTTAGTACTGTGTTATCCAATTATTTTTTGCTGGTTTGCATGGTTTAAGATTGTAAGTGAGGTTCCTGTTTCCGTATCTGCGGTCTCCATAATGCTAGTTCCTGTAATTGGGGTTCTCAGCGGACATTTAATACTAGGCGAAAAAGTTGGTTTAAAAGAAATTGCAAGTTTAAGTCTTGTTTGTGGGGCTCTAGTCCTCGTCTTATTGCCACCTTTCAAAAAAAATATTAATTGACCCCAATGTTATCAATTAAGCGAGTATTACCAAGCCAAGCTGCACCTAATATTCTGGCATTAGGCGAAAAATTACCTAATTCCTTGAGGTTCTTGTCATCACAGATTTTTAGATAATCGATCTTTGTAAAGCCTGAATCAAGTAACTTAATCTTTGCATTATTTAGTATTTTTATTAATTGTTCTCCGTTTCTTACATTATCTAAAATTTCATTTAGCACCTTATAAAGTAGCGGTGCTACTAACCTTTCGTTATCACTTAGGTATACGTTTCTAGAAGAAAGCGCTAAACCATCTTTTGACCTTATAATTGGGCAACCAACTATCTCCACTGGAATATTCAAGTCCTGTGCCATTTTCTCGATAATTATTAACTGTTGATAATCCTTCTCTCCAAAGAAAGCGAGGTCTGGGGACGCAATCATAAACAGCTTGCAAACTATCGTAGCTACGCCAGTAAAAAAATCTGGCCGAAATTCTCCTTCTAATAAATCACCAATATCTGGTAATGATATATTTGTTATGTTTCCTGATGGGTACATTTCTTCAGTTGAAGGCGCAAAAATAATATCCACTGATAAATTCTCGAGAGCCTTTATATCAGAGAGCTCATTAGCCGGGTATTTATCAAAATCTTCGTTACGCCCAAACTGTTTAGGATTAACAAATAATGTGACTATTGTCCTATCTGATAATGACAAGGATTTTTTTATTAATGAGAAATGTCCTTCGTGAAGAGCTCCCATTGTTGGGACTAAGCCAACATTGAGGTTATCATTACGCCAAAGCTTCAGAATATTTTTAACGTCACTTATAGTTCTGACTATTGTGATTGTACTTGGTATGTCATTTTCTAACATAGTAATGCTCGCTTGAAGGAAAAGTTCTTGTTTTAACCTCATCCGCATACTGTTTAACTGCTAAATTAATTTCTTCACCAACTTCCGCAAACCTTTTAACAAATTTTGGCGTAAAATCAGAGAACATACCAATAGCATCTTCAGTTACTAATACTTGGCCGTCGCATTCTGCTGAAGCGCCAATACCAATCGTCACAGTAGGAATTTCACGAGTAATTTCTTCAGCTAAATCGGGTTTAACGCCCTCAATAACGATTGCAAATGCACCTGCACGAGAAATACTTTCAGCATCTTCCTTAATCTTTAAAGCCTCGGAGGAGTCAAAACCATGCGGTCGAAAACCACCATTAATGTTAACTGACTGCGGTTTCAAGCCGATGTGTCCCATTACCGGAATACCCCTCTCAGTTAGGAACTTAACTGTATCTGCCATTTCAACACCACCTTCTATTTTCACAGCAGCACACCCAGTCTCAATCATCACTCGGGCACAATTCCGATATGCTGTAGATTGGCTTTCCTGATAACTTCCAAAAGGCATGTCAACAATAATACACGCGTGATTAGATGCACGTACAACCGCAGCACCATGATTTATCATCATATCAAGTGTAACAGTCAGTGTTGACTCCATTCCATAAAGAACCATTCCTAGTGAGTCGCCCACTAATAAAAAATCGCAGTACGGATCAAGTATCTTTGTCATTGGGGCGGTATAAGCAGTCAGGCTTACGATTGGCTCGCCATTCTTTCGACTTGCAATATCTGGCACGGTTACCCTTTTAATTTTTGGGGTATTATTTATACTTGTACTCATAAAATTATTCCTATTTAAATCCAAAGATTATGCTTAATATATCAGAGGGTGAGCTGACAGTCATGTATACAATCATAAATTTAAACGTAACTAGTTGTAATCCTAGAAGGTTAATTCTTGAGATACTATGAATAAATAGTGCATGATAAGAGTAAAATTATAATTTTTTGCAAACTTAAAACTGGCTTCAAGTATTGGTATGATTATGAAACATAACAAAATATCCATTATTCAGCGAATACCTTATGTAATATTTTTAACCTTAATAGTTAATGGTTGCCAAAATAACCAAATAGTTAAAAACCATTCTAACCAAGAGAACCTAGCTAAAACCCTCACCCAGAAATTATCAGAAGTTAAACCAAAAGATAGCAATACTCATAATCTGCCTCATAGTAGTGAGAAAAATAACAATGATATGGCAAGGTCTAACCTTGAACCTATTAGAAAATTATTTAAAAAAACAATCAAACCCAAGTATAAATCTCATAAGACTCGAGCTATATTATCAAAAAAATATATGGTGGCAGCGGCAAACCCCCTAGCTGCAGAGGCCGGATTATCAATATTGCGGGCTGGTGGAAGTGCTGTTGATGCTGCAATCGCAACACAGTTGGCATTAAACGTCGTTGAGCCTCAATCATCCGGTATTGGGGGAGGGGCATTTTTAATGCACTACCATTCTCGCTCGCGGAAAATTGAAGCTTATGATGGAAGAGAAACGGCACCAGCAGCAGCAACACCAGATATGTTTCTAACTGCAGAAGGCTCCAGAGCTAAGTTTCACGACGTGGTTCCCGGCGGATTATCGGTTGGTATTCCTGGAGTTCTCAGAATGTTAGAGCTTGCCCATAAGGCTCATGGGAAGCTGCCATGGAATCGATTATTTGAACCCGCCATTAAATTAGCGGAAGAAGGATTTAAAATATCACCACGCTTATTCGCGTTACTTCGGATCGATCGACATTTAAAAAAATTTGGTCCAACAAAAAATTTATTTTTTGACGCAAAAGGATATACAAAACCAATAGGAACAGTTTTAACAAACCAAACTCTCGCACAGACTTTTCGGCTGATCGCCAAAGGAGGTGCTGAAGCTTTTTACACCGGAGAGATAGCTATTGACATTGTCAAAGCAATCCAAAAAACATCAATTAATCCGGGAAGAATGGTGCTTTCAGATCTAGCAAACTACAAGGCTAAAAAGCGAGAACCCGTATGTTTATTTTATAAAATCTGGCTAATTTGTGGAATGCCCCCGCCAACCTCTGGAGGAATTACAACTCTGCAAATACTCGGTATTTTACAAAATAAAAAAATTGAAACCCTACAGCCAACTTCAATTGAGAGCGTTCACCTTATAACTGAAGCAAGCAAGCTTGCATTCGCAGATCGGAATAAATATTTGGCAGATCAGGATTTTATAGATATTCCAGTAAACACTCTTCTAGACCCAGGTTATTTACTTAAAAGATCACAATTGATAACAAAATCAAAAACAATGGGTAGGGCTAAGGCGGGCCGAATTAAATATAAGAATTCGGAACGATTAACCGAACACCAGTCTAACGAGGGTAAGTCGACTTCCCATTTTAGTATTGTTGATTCAGAGGGAAATGCTGTTTCAATGACATCAAGCGTGGAGAATGCTTTTGGATCAAGAATTCTTGTTAGAGGTTTTCTTCTAAACAATCAATTAACTGATTTTTCTTTTCGGCCAACCATAAATGGCAAACCTGTCGCAAATAGAGTTCAACCAAACAAACGTCCCCGTTCCTCAATGAGTCCCATTCTAGTTGTTGACGGAAGTGGAAAATTTTTAATGGCAATAGGGTCTCCTGGTGGTTCGAGAATAATTGGATATGTAGCAAAGACATTAATCGCAACCTTGGACTGGAAAATGAACATACAGGCAGCGATTGACCTTCCCCATTTTATTAACCGAAATGGTATAACTGATCTCGAGAAAGAAACAAAATTAGAATTGCTTGCAGATAAACTTCAAGAAATGGGCCATTCTGTAAAAATCCGTAAATTGACGAGTGGCCTTCACGGTATCTTAGACCATAAAGATGGAACTTTATCTGGCGGAGCGGATCATAGAAGAGAGGGAGTTGCTGTTGGAGACTAACAGTAACTAATTTTTTTAGGTAGATATATTTTTATAACAAGAATGATTTCTTTTTTAGTTAAGCATCGTTGACTAAAGCTATATAAGAAAGTATATACCCGTCTTATTGATAGTTTGTTTGTACGTAGTTAGAATGTATTGTGGTAAGCTTTATTGCAATATTGAACTTTATGGAGAGATTTAGTGAAAAGAACTTTTCAGCCTAGCAATCTTGTTCGAAAGCGCCGGCACGGCTTCCGTTCGAGGATGGCATCCGCTAACGGTAGACGGCTCCTAGCAAGACGCAGACTAAAAGGACGAAAAAGCCTTTCAGCTTAATGTAGCATTGTTGTTTTCCAAGGGGTTTTTAGCTTGGCCCGAAAAAATGAAAACCAATTATTAAATACAATAAAGAAACGAGCTGACTTCTTAAAAGCATCTAAAACACGCTGTAAATATGTAGCCCCCAGTTTGATTGTACAATCCCGAGAACATACTAGTGATGAAATAAAGATAATTGGCAGTCTGTCATCGAGGGTTGGGTTTACCGTGAGCAAAAAAGTTGGTAACTCTGTGGTTAGAAACCGTGTTAAAAGAAGATTACGTGCAGCTGCAAGAAGTTTAATGCCCAAATACTCAATGCCAAACCATGACATAGTTATTATTGGGCGAAAAAAAGCTGTTGAAAAGACATTCACAGAGATCTCAATCGATCTTAAGAAAGCTCTATTAAACCTTAGTCATCAATAGGCAAAAAAATGAAGTTTATAGGCAATCTTACAAAAACAATATTGTTAGGCTTAATATGGGTTTACAGACTCTTTATTTCTCCAATATTACCCATAACATGCAGGCATCTTCCAACCTGTTCACAATATGGCACTGAATCAATTAATTTACACGGCCCCATGATTGGGCTTTACTTAACTTTTAAGCGAGTTTTCCGCTGTCACCCTTGGGGAACGAGTGGTTACGATCCAGTTCCATTGAAAACAACCACCAAATTGTATAAAAAATAAGATAAAGACGGTTGCACAGCCTTACTCGGACAGATATACATCGCGGAATTTTTTTACTCATCAATGGAATGTTGATTAGCAAAAGGGATGATGTGTTTGGCCTTTTTTAAGATTAAAGTGGAATTAGTATCGTCATGGAACAAAAAAACCTACTTCTAGCTATCATACTATCGGCCATTATTATGGTTGGTTTTCAGTGGTACAGTGCAAGTCAGCGGCCAGATCAATCACAACAAAATACAGCAAATAATAAAACAGCCCCGATATCATCCATGCCTAGTCTTCCCGGAACACCAGAGACCATACCGGGTCTACCATCTAAATCAACAGGATCATCAATACCCGTTCCAGGTGGAATATCTGAGCTAAAGCCAGTAGAAGTTCTTAAAAACATTAAAGCTAAATCACCAAGAATAAATATTAGATCAGATCGAGTCAGAGGCTCAATTTCATTAGTTGGAGCTAAGATAGATGATCTTGTTCTTAATAACTATAAAGAAACTATTGAGGCAGATAGCAAAAATATTACCTTACTACTTCCCTTTGGAAGTTCTAATCCTTATTTTGCCGACTTTGGCTGGGTATCAGCTAACACTGAAGTACCTGATACAAAAACCAAGTGGAACACATCAAATGACGTTTTAAGTCCTGAAACCCCAGTAACACTATGGTGGCAGAATTCCGATGGAGTAAAATTTATTCAAGAAATTTCGTTGGATCCAAATTTTATGTTCACAGTAAAACAGCGGGTCGAGAATACAGGATCTAAAACAGCTACTGTTTTTCCATTTGGTAGAATACAGCGAAATGGCACTCCAGAAATCACAGATTTTTATATTTTACATGAAGGGATGTTGGGAATTTTCGATGGGGTGCTGACCGAAATAGATTATGATGACATCCAAGAAACAAAAAAAATTGAAAATAAATCTAAAGGTGGATGGATTGGAATTACGGACAAATACTGGTTAACAGCGCTAATACCTGATCAAGTTTCAACGGTTGATACGCGGTTTAAATCAGATCGATCGCAAAATAGGACAGATATATATCAAGTAGATTTTAGAGGTGAAGCGCAAATAATTTCAGCTGGAACGTCCTCTCAAACGAGTAGTAGATTCTTCGCAGGGGCAAAAGAAGCTCAATTAATAGTTGATTACAGAGACGAGTTAAACATAACGAGATTTGATTTAGCAATCGATTGGGGTTGGTTTGAATTCTTAACAAAACCAATTTTCTTTGCTTTAGTGTATTTTACCGAATATTTGGGGAATATGGGTTTATCAATTCTTCTACTGACGGTATTGATAAAACTAGCATTTTTTCCATTGGCCAATAAATCTTACCGAGCCATGGGTAAAATGAAGATATTGCAGCCTGAAATGATGAAAATCAGAGACCGTTTTAAAGATGACAAAGCACGAATGAACCAAGAAGTAATGCAGCTCTATAAGCGAGAAAAAGCTAATCCAGCTGCTGGGTGCCTCCCAATTCTACCTCAGATTCCAGTCTTTTTTGCTTTATATAAAGTGGTTTTCGTAACGATTGAATTACGTCACGCACCCTTTTATGGTTGGATACACGACTTATCGGCAGCAGACCCCCTGACACCTTTTAATTTTTTTGGTTTAATAGACTGGTCACCTCCAGAAATTATAGCTATTGGTATTTGGCCTATTATCATGGGAGTAACGATGTATGCTCAACAAAAGTTAAATCCCCCTCCACCAGATCCTATGCAAGCAAAGATCTTTATGTTTCTTCCAATCATGTTCACATTTATGTTAGCAAGATTTCCAGCTGGTTTAGTAATTTACTGGGCTTGGAACAATTTACTTTCAGTTCTCCAACAATATGTGATCATGCGACAGGCTGGGGCTCAGATAGGTAACCCCAAAAAGAGCTAATTATGAATAAGGCTGAAACTGAATTGGTTAAAGATTATAATCTTGAGGCCGGCAGAGTTCTTTTCACCCAAAAATGTGATTTTATGATTAGCGCGGCTTCTTATGAGCAATTGCCGGAGACAAACCTGCCAGAGATTGCTTTTGCGGGTAGATCGAATGTTGGTAAATCGAGCCTTCTTAACAGTCTGACAGGCCACAAGAATATAGCCAGAACATCAAATACTCCTGGTCGTACTCAGCAAATTAATTTCTTTAATTTAGGAGAAAAACTCATATTAACCGACCTACCGGGGTATGGATATGCCAGAGCACAGCGGTCGGCGGTAGATAAATGGACACTACTGGTGAATTCCTATATAAAAGGTCGTGCCCAGCTTAGGCGTGTTTGCTTGTTAATTGATTCACGTCATGGAATAAAAAGCACAGATTTAGAAGCAATGTCTTTAATGGACTCGGCGGCCATTGTATATCAGGTCATTTTTACCAAATGTGATAAAGTTAAGAAAGAAGAACTAAAAAATAAGTTGGAAAGTACTTATCAGCTTTTATCAAAACACGTTGCGGCCCATCCAAGTATTATGGTAACAAGCTCATTCAAATTACAGGGTATAGAAGAGTTGCGGGCTACTCTATCAGAGCTAACAATTAGATGAGTACAAGTTATAAAAGTTAATACGATCATATAATATTCAAAATGGAATATTAATACGGAACTTAAATTATGGATGAAAATAAAAAAGAAGCAAAAGAGAGCCCACTAGCTCAGGCGGCAATCTTAGGTGAAGCTTTGCCCTATATGCGTCGTCATTCTGGAGAAACTTTTGTAATCAAATATGGTGGCCATGCGATGGGGGATCCCTCATTAGCAAGTATATTTGCCAATGATATAGTTTTATTGGAACACGTCGGCATTAATCCGATCGTCGTTCATGGTGGAGGGCCCCAAATTGCAAGTATGTTGGACAGATTAAAAATCCAATCATCCTTTATTGATGGCCTTCGTGTCACTGACGCTGCCACCGTTGAAGTTGTTGAAATGGTTCTCGCTGGAAACATTAATAAACAGATATCAGCAGCGATAAACAACGCGGGGGGCTCTGCTGTTGGTCTATGTGGAAAAGACGGCAACTTAATTAGGGCTAATAAAGCAAGAAGGACCCGACAGGACCCTGATTCTAACATAGAAAAAATATTAGACTTAGGTTTTGTTGGCGAACCAAAAGAAATTTCAACGCATATTTTAGAAGTATTCAAAGAAACTGATATTATTCCGGTGATTGCACCAATTGGTGTTGGAGATAAAGGAGAAACTTACAATATAAACGCTGACACTGCGGCAGGAGCAATCGCCTCGGCAATGGCAGCGAGCAGGCTTCTACTGTTAACAGATATTGAGGGGGTTTTAGATGAAAATGGCAAATTAATACAAAAAATGGACGCCAAAAGAGCCCAAAAGTTAATTGAAGAAGGCGTTATAGATGGGGGGATGATTCCCAAAATAGAGACATGTCTGGAGGCCGTTAACAATGGAGTTGATGCAGCTGTCATTATCGATGGACGAGTTCCACATGCCTTACTGCTAGAACTATTTACTGAACATGGGGCTGGAACCCTGATAGAGGCCAATTAAGAACCGGTATTATAAAACTTAATTAATAATTGTTATTCAGAACGGCACCCAATGAAAACTTCAATAAACCTTAGTAATATTGAGACCTGGATTTTTGATTTAGATAATACTCTTTATCATTCTTCACTTAACCTGTTTTCGCAGATAGATAAAAGAATGTCTGCCTACGTCGCTGATTTTCTAGGTGTTTCACGCTCAGAAGCTTATAAAATTCAAAAAGGGTTTTTTAGAGAACATGGAACAACCCTTCGTGGCATGATGAACTGCTATGACATGGAGCCCGAACCATACCTCAATTATGTTCATGACATAGACTTCTCGATTGTGAAGCCTGATATGAAATTGATCAATGCATTGAATAATCTCTCTGGTAGAAAAATCGTATTCACGAATGCAACTGAGAAGTATGCAAAAAAAATTATTACAAGACTTGGAGTTAATCCAAATATAGAAAAAATATTTGATATTACAGCAGCAAATTACATACCAAAACCAAATCCAATAGTTTATGACCAATTCATAGAGAAATTTAATATAAATCCAACTAAAGCAATTATGTTTGAGGATATGGTGCGCAATTTGATTCCAGCAGCTAGTTTGGGCATGAGAACAGTCTGGGTCGATACCGGTCATGAATGGGCAAAAAATCAAATTGAACTCATAAAACCAGATTATATTACTAATGGATTGTCAGAGTGGCTTTCCAAAGTAACTGGTCGGTAAAGGTTCTCATTGACATGTTAGACCTTTGCTAGCACATTTCTCTCCAGTTTTTAAAAATGTTTGGAAGGTAGAGCGTAGTGAAAAAAGATGACTTGCAACCTATTGTTGAAGCGGCTTGGGAAGATAGAGACAATATTAATACGGAAACACGGGGTGAAGTTCGCGATGCAGTGATGGGTGCTCTTCAACTCATGGATACAGGAAAAGGTCGGGTTGCTGAACCCATCGAAGGTCAGAGGTCAAAATGGTCAGTAAACCAATGGTTAAAAAAAGCTGTACTATTATCATTTCGCCTAAATGCGATGGAGCTAATTAACAATAGTGCAGGGAATGGAAATTGGTGGGATAAAGTGCCCTCTAAATTCTCAGATTGGACCGATAGAGAATTTGTAAATGCCGGGTTTAGAGCGGTTCCAAATTGTGTGGTCAGGCACTCAGCTTTTATTGCTCCTGGAGCGATTTTAATGCCTTCGTTTGTTAACCTTGGTGCTTATGTCGATGAGGGTACGATGGTTGATACATGGGCTACCATTGGGTCTTGCGCGCAAATTGGTAAGAACTGTCATATATCCGGAGGAGTAGGAATTGGGGGAGTATTAGAACCTTTACAAGCTGATCCAGTAATTATTGAAGATAACTGTTTTATAGGGGCACGTTCTGAAGTTGCTGAAGGTGTTATTGTAGAAACAGGAGCCGTTTTATCTATGGGAGTGTTTATTGGGGCTTCCACTAAAATAATTGATAGGGAAACGGGACAAATTCATCAGGGGCGCGTCCCAGCATATTCTGTCGTTGTACCTGGAACACTTCCCGGAAAAGTTCTACCCGATGGGAACCCCGGGCCAAATTTGTACTGTGCAGTGATAGTGAAAATAGTTGACGAACAAACACGCTCAAAGACGTCCGTTAATGAATTACTCAGGGATTAAAAACTTGGCTAATCATAAGATTGACGCACTCGAACTCTCAAAGAAACTTATTAAATGCGAAAGTGTAACTCCAGAAGACGGTGGTACTCAATCAGTTTTAGGAGATGCTTTAGAGAGCATTGGTTTCAATAGTGAGATCGTAGTATTTAAATCCGATAACACCCCAGATGTTTCAAACCTATTTGCACGTTTTGGCACGGATCTTCCAAATTTTGCTTTTGCTGGTCATACAGATGTTGTTCCCGTTGGAGATGAAAATGAATGGCACGTAAAACCGTTTGAAGGCACAGTAAAAGAAGGGTTTTTATTTGGTCGTGGTGCCTCTGATATGAAAACTGCAATAGCTTGCTTCGTAGAGGCGGCTTCGCGGCTAATAGAAAAATATGGTAATAATTTTGGTGGATCAATTTCTTTACTAATCACGGGAGACGAGGAAGGGCCAGCCATCAATGGTACACAAAAATTACTTGAGTGGGCAAAGTCACGTGGAGAAATATTTACGGCTTGTTTAGTAGGGGAACCAACAAACCCAGAGAAACTTGGTGAAATGATAAAAATAGGCCGAAGGGGTAGCCTTAATGGTCGTTTGACAGTTTATGGTATTCAAGGACACACGGCATACCCTCATTTGGCTGATAATCCAATCCATCATCTAATTAAAATGCTAGATGCAATCACGGTGGACCCATTGGATAATGGCTCAGAACATTTTCAAGCCTCTACAATACAGATTTCTTCAATAGATGTTGGGAATTCCGCTACTAATGTGATTCCCTCAAAAGCAACGGCAAATTTTAATATAAGGTATAATGAACTTCATACATCACAATCCCTAAAACAATTTTTGCATGATAAATTAGGACAATTTGGCAATAAATTTGATTTAGATATCGCAGTTTCGGGAGAGAGCTTTATAACGCCGCCGGGTCCACTTAGTGATATGATATCAGAAGCAGCCGAACTTGTTACTGGCAAAAAACCCGAACTTAGTACTACCGGAGGTACTTCTGATGCCCGCTTTATCAAAGATTACTGCCCCGTAGCCGAATTTGGTTTAATTGGTCAGACAATGCATAAGGCGAATGAATGTGTTGCAATCAAAGATCTTGAAGCGTTAACCCAGATATATACCACTATCTTAGAAAAATTCTTTAATAAGCATAGCTGATTAATGACTTTTATAAACGTTTCCCTGAAAGATATTATTCAATCTCTTTATGGAGCTTTTAGACTAGCGAAAGGTGATAAAACTGGTTTACGTTATTTTAATACGACCTATGAGGATTTCTGGAAATCTTTCTATGCTTTAGTTTTAATTGCTCCTATATTTTGTATTTTACTAATTGTTAAATATGTTTCGAATGATGAAAATATAAGCTCAATTCGTTTTGGATCAATTTATATTATTACCTATATTATTGGCTGGGTAGCTTTCCCCTTAGTTATTTTTCATATTCTAAATTTTATATCTATGGGTGATAAATTTATTCGTTACATAGTAACCTATAACTGGGCCTCAGTATTACAAAATTTTATATACCTACCTTTCGCTATTCTGGTTGAGGCTCGTATTTTTACTGGCTTTCCTGCAACTATTATTGGTTTAATCCTTCTATCTATTATTCTAGCCTATACCTGGTTCATAACTAAAGTAGCTCTAGAAACAACGAATATATTTGTAAGTAGTATTGTTATCATTGATTTATTTTTAAGTATTTTCCTAAGTTCAATATCGCAGGGAATGATTTTCAACGTATAAGGGAATTAAATGGACATAAACTTATTAGAAAACTGGTTTGTAACATACAGAGGCGTGGTTCTCCCTAAACATTGTGATCACTATGGACACCTCAACGTAAGATACTATGCTTATTTCTTTGATGATGGGGGCTTCCAAATGTGGCACCATATTGGTATTAAGCAATCAGAACTGAAACAAAACAACATGGGTGCTGTCGTTGCTAATATCTCTATAGATTTTATTCATGAAATTACAGTGGGTCAACTAATGGAGATTAGAGGTGTCTGGAGACATATGGGAAATAAAAGCATGTCGCATGAACAACGACTTTTTAACGTTGATACTGGTGTACACTGTGCAACACAAACAACTTCAGAGGTATACTTTGATATGAAAAAAAGGTGCTCAGCCCCAATGCCAGAGAATCTTCGTGAAAAAGTTAAAGCAAATATCATAACACAGTAAAATTAGCTATTTACAACAAATACCCCCAAGTATTGGGCCCACAGGAAATGAAGCGGTAGCATAATTAAAATTCCCGCAACCATATAGGTCACAAGCATCTTAGTTACATCCATAATATTTAAGTTACCCAATGCAACTGCAACGACAACGGGTGGTGTTTGATAGAAAAAAGGAAAGACACCCCAAGCAGTTAATGATGTCATAATAACACTAAAATGAGACCAACCAGTTGCTTCAGATAATACTGCCGTCATTGATACAATAATAGCAGGTTGGGCTGGCATTGTTGTAAATAATCCAATTATCATGCCTGTTAAGGATATGTATATATAATTTAAAAAATTTTGACCTTTTTGAAAATCAAAGAGATCAATAATATTTTGCCCGATAAGATCACCAAGTCCGGCATAATTTGCGATCGCTCCAAGCCCTATAACACCAACCACAAATAGTACCGGCCCATAATTAATTTCTCCGCCTAAAACATTTGATTTTAGGACACCCACTCTCGGAAGCATGCAAACAATAGCTGCTCCTAACGATACCCATGCTGGAGAAATATTATGAAGTGCATCAGTTATCCAAAGTAAGAGTGCAAACATCAAAATTAGCAAGAGACGCTTTTCGTCTCGGCTCCAACCTTCCTTGAACTCTCTCGATTTTGGATAACTGGGGGTATCTTTAAACAAGAAAGCAATAATAGCGGGGTAAACCAGTAATGGGAAAAAACCCATTACTGGAAAATTTAATAGAAAATATTCGCCAAAGGTTAATTGAATATCTAAAACACTATCGGCAGCTCCAAATAAAGCCATATTTGGAACGTTTGATGGTAAAACGCCGAATGCAGGAACCATTGTACCCATGGAAGCCGCCAGTATAAGTCCTGTTCTTCCCTTACCTCCTCCATCTTTTGAATTACCAAATCCAAGTTCCTTGGCCAGTGCTGCCATAATTGGAACTAAAACAGCAACTCTCCCTGATGCCGAAGGAACAATAAAAGCCAAAGCGGTCCCAATCCAAAAAACACCGTAAATTATGGCCGTATAAAATCGCGGAAAATAGAGTAAAAACGATTTTACCAGTCGCGTATCCAAACCTGTTTTTCTAACACCAAGTCCAAATATTAATCCCCCAAATACAAGCCAGGTTGCTCCTGAATGAAATCCAGAAAATACAACATTTGGTGGGGCAATTGACAAAACTACCGTAACAAACATAAATATTAAGGAACCAAAAAACGAAGGTATTATGGCAGTAGACCATAGGCCCACTGCCAACATAATTACCGCCGCTGCTTCAAAAATGCGTTGGTCCGTCACATTAAATGTTGGCCAGAAATACAATGCAACGCTTGCTAGTAATGACAACAAAAAAATAAACTTTGATGGTTGTATAATCAATTTTTACCCACTTGAATGATTTGCTGTATTTATACCAAAGCTAAGAAAGGTGTTTAAGAAAATAAGATATATACCTTAAGTTAGTGGCTAATATATTACTTCCTCAAAGTAAAGTCCCTCTGACGGAGCAGTAGGCCCCCCCCTTTTTCGATCAGCTGCCTTAAATGCATCTTCAAAGTCAGTGACACTCCAACGACCTTCACCGACTAGTTTTAATGAGCCTACAAAATTTCTCACCTGATGATAAAGAAAAGATCGAGCACGAACTCTGATTTCTATTTTTTTTCCAATTAAACATTTTAAGGCACTAATTTCTATTGAGTCCAATGTTTTGACCGCACTATTTGACTGGCAGTCCGCGGCCCTAAAAGTTGTAAAATCATGATTACCTACCAATAGTTTTGCAGCTTCCTGCATGCTTTCTATATCTAAATTTACTGGAACCCACCAAGCTTGACCGCGGTCGAGGCAAATAGGGGGTCTACGATTAACTATTATGTATTTATAAGCACGTTGTTTGGCTGAAAATCTTGCATGAAAATCACTATCTATAGAAGTAACATCTAAAATCGATATCGGCAGCAGCTTAAGGTGATGGTTAAGAGCATCACGAACTGTATTTGCATCTGTGTGTCTTTCTATGTCGAAATGGGCAACTTGGGCAATAGCATGGACGCCGGCATCCGTTCGACCGGAGCCTTGAACTAAAACAATCTCCCCACAAAATTCTTTTATAGCTGTTTCAATTGATTCTTGAACGCCTATGCCATTCTGCTGCCGCTGCCACCCAACAAATGATGAACCATCATATTCTATAACAATCTTATATCTTGCCATTTAATAAATTAGTACCCGTTGGTAATTTGAATCCTTTTAAGAAATCAGACGTATCCATAGTACCTTTTCCTGATCTCTGAACTCTTTTAAGCCTCAAACTTTGGGAACCACACGCAACGGTTAAATTATTATCCAAGATTGTTCCTGGCTTCCCAGCCTTCAAACTAATTTCTGCTGAATGAATTTTAATACGCTCACTTCCAAAATTAAACCAGCTTCCTGGCCAAGGAGTAAAAGCCCTTATTAAACGCTCTATCTCTATAGCAGATTTTTCCCAATTTATACACCCCTCGCTTCGCTCTAATTTATTAGCATATGTTACGCCAATTTCAGCTTGGTCGACGGAAACAATTTCTTTATTTTTTAGTTTTGCTAAAGTCTCTACGATTAATCTTGAGCCTATAACCGATAATTCGTCATGAAGGCTCTCGCCGGTCGTGTTTGTGTGTATTGGTATTGTCTCCTTATTCAAAATCGGGCCAGTATCCAGTCCCTTATCCATTCTCATTATTGTCACACCACTTATTGAATCACCCGCTAGAATAGCCCTTTGGATAGGAGCTGCACCTCGCCACCTTGGCAATAATGAAGCATGTACATTGATACAACCCAGTCTTGGTGCCTCCAAAATACTCTCTGGTAAAATTAAACCATATGCAGCCACAATAGCACAATCGAGTGAAAAGTTTTTAAAAATTATCTGGTCTGAAATTTGAGCAAAATTTTGTGGGGTTAATACATTTAAATTTAGTTCTTCAGCCCGCCTGTGAACTGCAGTTTTTTTTAATTCCTGACCTCGTCCAGCTGAACGAGGTGGCTGGGAATAAACACAAACAATTTCATGCCCAGCTTTCAACAATGCATCCAAAATAGGTACAGAAAAATCAGGGGTACCCATAAATGCAATCTTCAATTGATTAAAATGTGTTTGCGTCATTACGTCTTTTTCTCAGACTTATACTTCTTTAATTTACGGAGAATTAGATCTCTGCGTAATTTTGTAATATGATCAACGAACAGTGTCCCATCTAAATGATCAATCTCGTGCTGTATACAAGTTGCTAATACACCCTTTGCATCGATAGTTTTCAATTTTCCTTCATAATCTAGAAACTCGACGCAAATTTGTTCTGGCCTAATAACATTTGCATAATGCTCTGGTAAGGATAAACAACCCTCCTCATAATTCGAAAGTTCGTCTGAAAACCAAGTAATTTTAGGGTTTATCATTTTATAAGTATGGCGGGAATCATCACTTTCAGTAACATCTATTACTATTAAACGCTTTGTCACTCCAACCTGAGGAGCTGCGAGACCAATTCCTGGAGCATCATACATAGTATCTAGCATATCATCCAAAAGTCTTACATGCTCTTCCTCCACATGAGTTAATTCATCACATTTAACTTTAAGGCGGGGATCTGGAGCTACTATTATTGGTAAAATTGCCATTTATAAGTTTCCTAGAGTTCCGTAATGAGATAAAACAAGCTGAAAGATAGGTCAAGATACGATGAGTAAAGAAACCTATCTTTACTTAATTAATGGTAGAAATACTTATATGGAAATATACAACTTCTTGTTCCTGTTAGTTTTGGTTACGCTTTGTGTAATAATATTCTTATTGTTTAAAGTATATCAAAACCGAACTAATTTGGACCAGTTAATAACTAAATTTTCAGAAAATTATCAAACCCAACTGCAGGATCAACTTAAATCCCAGATTTCTGCACAGGCAGAAATTAAAGGTCGAATGGAACAAGGCCAAACTAATTTAAATGAACGCCTCGAAAGTCTCACAAAACGTATCAGTGATGGTCTAAATCAACAGACTGAAAAAACTGGTGTAACCCTAAAACAATTAAATGAGAGATTGGCAGTTATTGATGTTGCCCAAAAAAATATTACCGGTCTCTCGGAGCAAATGGTCGGATTACAAGATATCTTATCAAATAAACAAGCTAGGGGAGCATTTGGTGAGATACAGCTTAATGATCTTGTCACTTCAATACTGCCGCCATCAGCATATGCCTTTCAAGTGACAATGTCGAATGGCAAGCGTGCTGATTGTATCCTTAATCTACCCAATCCCCCGGGTCCAATCGTAATTGATGCAAAATTCCCACTAGAGGCATACCACTTGTTGCGGAATGCCAAAACTGAAGCTGACCAAAAGATTGCTCTACGTAGCCTCGGTAATTCTATCCTCAAACATATACAGGATATAAGTGAAAAATATATAATACCCGGTGAGACAGCAGAGTCTGCTCTAATGTTTTTACCTTCCGAAGCTATATATGCAGAGCTTCATTCAAGTCTTCCTAACATTGTAGATAAATCATACCGATCAAAGGTATGGATTGTTGCCCCTACAACCTTAATGGCCACCTTAAATACAGTTCGCGCCGTTTTAAAAGATGTTCATATGCGCGAACAAGCGAGTGTTATTCAAAATGAGGTGCACATAATGCTTGAAGATGTAAAACGCCTTGATAGTAGAGTAGCTAAATTACAAACCCATATGCGCCAAGCAGATGATGACTTGCGACAAATCAGTACATCTACGGAGAAAGTCTCAAAAAGGGGAGACCGTATTACAGAAATTGAACTTGGCGAAGAAACAGACATTCAAGACCTTACAGCAACGGCCAAACCTGAATTATCAAAATAAAATATCCACTAAATGATAATTAATTTCTTATTTGTTCGAGATCTGCCTCTGAAACGACTTGGAATGGCGCCCGATCCACCAAACAAACATCCATTCGAATTCCCAGATCAAGAATCCTCAAACCTTCAATGTTTTCCTCGAGTTCACGGTCCGTAGGTGGGGAATTTACGAATTTATCGAGTGTCGCTCTTTTATAGGCATAAATAGGTATATGGCGATATAGTGTTTGATCTAATGATAAGCTAGGAAATCTATAAAAGTTCTTAACTGTTCCTACTTTAGAATTTTTTAAAACATAAACCTTACGCGCTTCATTCCAGTTAGCGGAGATTTTCACGAGTTGGGGGTTTATTAATTCGTCTTCAGTTAGTGGGCAGGCCATTGTTGCCATTCCCACTTCTCTATCTGCTAACGCATACATAAGTGCTCTTATATATTTAGGCTCTAACGTCGGCATATCTTCATGGACATTAATGATTAAATCATGCGTATAAAACCTATCAAATCTATTCACTGTAGCCTGAATACGTTCTGCACCAGACTCAGTTTTATAATTATGATTCCTTGGTAAATCGTCAGGATTAGTTTTTACCGTATATGCTCCTGCTTCACCCAAAGCTTCCGCAACTTCATCATTAACACAGTCGACAATGACACTACCGATACCAGACTGCTTTACTCGTTTATATGACTGAACAACCATTGCCTGACCATTAACATCAGCTAATTGCTTCTTTGGTTCTCCAGACTCATTTAATTGTGAAGGAATAATTATAAGTGGATTAAGAATCATAATAAATTTAATTAGTAATTATTTACTAACTTTCCTCGCTAACCGAAGTCTCAAGGCATTTAATTTTATAAATCCTTCCGCATCTCTTTGATCATAGACAGTATCAGCCTCAAAAGTTGCTATATCCTCATCGTACAAACTAAATGGTGACTTTCGACCTAGTATTATAACATTACCCTTATATAGTTTGAGGCGAACAGTTCCTGTTACATTTTCTTGACTCTTATCAATAGCTTTTTGGAGCATTTCCCTCTCTGGAGAAAACCACAAACCATTATAAATTAATTCAGCATAACGCGGCATTATTTCATCCTTTAAATGTAATGCCCCTTTATCCAAAACTAAACTCTCAATTGCTCTTCGAGCGCTCAACAACACCGTTCCACCTGGTGTTTCATAAACACCACGAGATTTCATTCCAACAAATCTATTTTCAACAATATCAATTCGCCCTATGCCATTAGCACCAGCAACCTCATTCAAGTGGGCTAAGAAATTAGCTGGGCTTAAATTTACACCGTTTATTGCAATAGGGTCACCATCTTTAAAATTTATCTCCATTGTCGTCGGTTTATTTGGTGCTTTTTCCGGAGACACTGATCTAGTAAACATGGATTCATTTGGTTCTACCCATGGGTCTTCAAGTACTTTACCCTCATATGAAATATGAAGAAGGTTAGCATCAGTAGAATATGGGGCTTCCCCTTCCTTGTCTTTTGGCACTTGAATCTGATGTTTTTGGGCATAATCAATTAACTTTGTTCGAGAGTCCAAATCCCACTCTCTCCAGGGGGCAATAACTTTAATATCTGAATTAAGTGCATAATAACCCAACTCAAATCTCACTTGATCATTACCCTTGCCAGTCGCTCCGTGAGATACAGCATCTGCACCCACTTCTCTTGCAATTTCGATTTGCCTTTTAGCAATCAATGGCCGTGCTATCGAAGTGCCTAAAAGATAAGTTCCCTCATATACAGCATTTGATCGGAACATGGGAAACACATAGTCCCTTACAAATTCCTCGCGCAAATCTTCAATATATATTTCTTTAATACCGAGTGACTCGGCTTTTTCACGTGCAGGCTCAATCTCCTCACCCTGACCAAGGTCAGCGGTAAAGGTCACGACCTCACAGTTGTATTCATCTTGCAGCCATTTTAATATAACTGAAGTATCTAATCCTCCTGAATAGGCTAAAACCACTTTTTTTATATTTTCAATATTTTTGTTTATAGGCATCTTCTTGTTTCCTTTTATCAGTGATTATCTCCATCAATGCTATTAATAATCAGCATCAAGCCAAGTTCGAATGCCAATACCATCATTTTGTATTTTGGTTAAACGTTAGTTAAAAATATCGAGCAATTTATATTATTATGATTTACACTATAACCACAATACGAATAATTAGCCATAATCTAAGGTGTGGTATCTTAGAAACATAAAAAGTTTGGAGTGGCAAGTATGATAAACAAGGGGTTTGATAAAATCACTAATAGAGGTGAAGAATTCATCGAAAGCTTTGGTGATTTATTTGTTCGTGGCTTTCATTTACTTGCGTTATTTGCGATTGGTGCAACAATAGTGTGGTCTGCATCCAGTGATTTTTTTTCAATGGTGGCCAAAGGAAAAGCCAGCATTGAAGATATATTGCTTTTATTCATTTATCTTGAATTAGGGGCAATGGTTGGTATTTATTTTAAAACAAACCATATGCCGGTAAGATTTTTAGTTTACGTTGCTATTACTGCCCTCACGCGCTTGTTAATTGGAATGATTAATGTCGATCACGTTCCAGATATGAAAATTATTATTGTGACTGGGGCCATACTGATATTGGCAGTTAGTGCTCTAATCTTAAGAATGGGATCATATAAATATCCATCAGAGAGTAAATCGGATAATGCTGACTTAGTTGACCCCGATCAAGCTGAATAACGCATAATTAATTGGTAACGGAGATATTAAGTTTATCTCTTTCAGAATATTTTCTGATAGCTTGGCTCTCAGACTTTAGTTGGCCACAAGCAGCCATTATATCACGGCCTCGGGGCATTCTAATCGGAGCGCTGAGGCCGCGCTCATTTAAAATCTCAGAGAACTGCTTTATTGTATGATGGGACGAGCACTCATATTCTACTCCTGGCCATTTGTTAAAAGGTATTAAATTTATTTTTGCTGGAATACCCTCTAAAAGACGTGCTAGTTCCTTAGCATCAGAAGCAGAGTCATTTATTCCATTCAACATAACGTACTCAAATGTAATCCTCCTAGCATTACTTGACCCTGGATATTTTCTGCAAGCTTTCAATAAAACTTTAATTGGGTATTTCTTATTTATTGGCACCAGGATATCTCTCAATTCATCACGAACGGCATGAAGCGATACGGCTAACCCAACGCCTAATTCTTCTCCACATCTTTCAATTAAAGGAACCACTCCCGATGTAGATAAGGTTATTCGACGGCGCGATATTGATATCCCCTCCTCGTCCATAATAATCTTTAAAGCTTTTGCAACTTGCTCAAAATTATACAGAGGTTCCCCCATTCCCATCATAACTATATTTGTGAGTTTTCTATCGTGCCCATTTGATGGCCATTCTCCATAAGCATCTCTAACTACCATCATTTGCCCAATTATTTCCGCCGCCGATAAGTTACGAACTAATTTCTGAGTACCTGTGTGGCAAAATGAACATGTTAAGGTGCAACCTACCTGTGAAGATAAGCATAGAGCACCACGATCTTCCTCAGGTATAAAAACTGTCTCTATTTCATTATTATCCTCAGTTCTAAAAAGCCATTTATGTGTTGTATCTTTTGATAATTGTTCTGTAACAATTTTTGGCCTAAGGATAACATAAGACGAATCTAATTTTTTTCTCAAGGACTTACCAAGCGATGACATTTTGTTGAAATCGGTCTCACCTTTATGATACATCCAATGCCATAACTGCTTCGTTCTAAAATCTTTTTCGCCTAATTTAGTTATTTCAGCCTTTAATTCTTGCCGAGAATAACCTATCAAATTAATTCTTGATTTATTATCTAGCATTTATTTCAGTCCACATGACTTTCCAATGGATCTATGGGCTTGGGTAAAACCAAGCAACGAATATGTATCCACTGTTTTTGTTCCTCTACTAGAAAACCCCGTTACTACCATGGATTTCCCTCTAACCATTGACCTAACTATCTTACTATCTTCCTTATCATAAGCCCAGGCAGAGTCACTATTTGTAAAAAACAAAAATGGTTTTCCATCAATTTTTATTTCAACCTCGGAATCTTTTCTATAAGTGTAACCAGCTCTAATTTCGATAATATTTTTTGTATTTTGTTGCATACGGTGAGTTACAGTTATCCCTGTTGCCCCCCGACTTTTATATTTCCCTGACTGCTTTTGCGGCAGACTAGCGATATAACAGCTTCTCTTTTTCCCAGACCCATCATAAAAAGCTGTCCAATCCCCAAATTTATCAATAGCTTTTTGTCCTAAACTTTGACCAGATATTAAAACAATAATAGCTGTGATGCTTATACTAAAAACTTTTGTTATCATAATAGGTCAGATCCTAATATCTATCTCGAGGTGGAATATCAATAAACTTTTCAACTTGAGTACGTGTTAAGGTGCTGCCGTATTTATGTTCATACAATGGCTCAATTAAACCCCCGGAAGATATGGGGGGACGGGGAAACTTACCCAAAGTCTTAATGCGATCATACATTATAATCGCTCCTGCCAATCCAACATTTATACAAAATTTAGTGGGAATCTTAACTGTATAAGCACACTTTTCCAATATTTCTGGAGATAGTTCTCCCTTCTCTGGACCAAGAATGTAGGCTGCCTGCCGGGGATGTTTAAAACTTGGCAATTCGATGGCATCATCGGTCAACTCCACCCCCACAAGAACGCAACCTTCCGGTAAAATCATATCTGTGAGAGTTGGAAAACTATAAAATGGAATATGGGAAATAGCATCAGAAGTATCGGAAAGTCTGCCACGACGCCGTGTATAAACAGAGTC
>JADHRD010000010.1 GCA_016777585.1 Rhodospirillales bacterium
AAACACGCATCTCTGTCGCACCCAAATTGGAAATTTTTCAACCGCAGTTTCTGGAGATGGCCCGATAATTGTGGCTTGCACTCAGGAGGCGCCTTTGTTTGTTGAGAAGTCGCACGAAATTGATCCGGAACAGTTAATAACTTACACTAATATTCGCGAGAAAGCTGCTTGGTCCAATCAAGGCGATAAAAGTCTAGCAAAAATTAAAGCCCTGATTCACGAGGCAACCCTCGATGCTCCAATGGCCAATAGCCTTTCCATGAAATCAAATGGTTCTCTTCTAATATATGGGAGCGCCGAACAAACGTTAGCTGCGGCAAAGCAAGTTTCAGATCGCCTCAGTGTCACATGTATTTTTAAAAGCGATGATGAAAATCCGAGTCAACCGCCAAGATTAATGGACATACCAATTTTCTCAGGTAAATTAAATTCGATAGAGGGGCATTTAGGTGCGTTTAATGTTGCTGTAGATGACTATGCCACCGTTCAAGTATCATCGAGGACAAACTTTGCTTTAGGTAAAAAGAATAAACAGGTTATGCTAGAATTCGATTTAATCTTAGACTTATCGAATGGAACACCTTTTGTACCCGGGCATCAAAAACGTGACGGATACTTTCACATAGAGTCAAATGATAGCTTAGCAATACAACGTGCTTTATTTGATTTAACTGATTTAGTGGGAGAGTTTGAAAAACCAAGATACATCAAATACGACAAGAACAGTTGTGTCCACTCTAGAAGCTCCCAAATTGGCTGTATGCGATGTATCGATGCATGCCCAACAAGCGCGATAATACCGTCAAAAGATGAAGTTGAAGTTAACCCTTACATCTGCGCTGGCTGCGGCAATTGCGCCTCCGTATGCCCAACTGGTGCAGTTAGCTACCAGCTTCCTGCAGGTAATTTTATTTTTGATAGAGTGAAAACTCTGACAGAAACCTTTCACGGCTCTGGTGGAGAGAATGCAATCTTGCTGGTTCACGATACTTCCTATGGAGAAGATATGATTTCCGCCATTGCGCATGTTAATCAAGAAAAAAACTGGGGTTTGCCAGCAAACGTAATACCCTTTGCTCTCAACGAAATTACTCAAATCGGTTTTGATTTCCTTTCGGTTGCTCTAGCTCTGGGAATACAAAAAATCAAACTACTCGCCAGTCCACACAAACTCAAAGAGATGGATAGCCTCCAAAGTCAAATGGAATTAATGAACACAGCAATGTCAGGATTAGGTTATGGATCCGACCGGGTATCAGTGATTGATTCAATCGATCCAAATGAAATTGCAAATCTCTTATTTGAGGATACCTCGGATTCAATAATTGTGCCCGGCGATTTTGCCCCTATGGGTACAAAGCGCTCATTAATCAATCTGGCTCTTAAACATTTACATGACCATGCCCCAGAGCAAATAAGTATATTACCTCTATCAAAAGGAGCACCTTTTGGGAAAATAGACGTGGATACTTCAAATTGTACTTTGTGTCTATCTTGCGTAGGCGCCTGTCCAACAGGTGCTTTAAAAGATAATCCGGAAAAACCGGAATTCACATTTACCGAGACAGCTTGCGTTCAGTGTGGCCTTTGTCAAACAATTTGCCCAGAGTCCGTTATATCATTGGTGCCTCGTTTTAATTTTCGGGAGGACGCTAGATCAGCTGTCATAGTAAAGGAAGAAAAACCATTTCAATGCATAAAATGTGGTGATCCATTTGGTGTCGAGTCTTCAGTAAATCAAATGGTTGAAAAACTTCGTAACCATTCAATGTATAGCGATGGCTCAGCTCTTGAACGAATTAAAATGTGCCCTGACTGCAGAATTACGGAACAATTTGACGATCCAAAAACACCCATGGCTTCTGGCGATCGCCCGGAGATTAGAACCACGGACGATTATCTTAAAGAGCGAGAGGGTTTACGTGCAAAAGCGGAAGAAAACAAAAAAAATCTTGGTTTAGATGTTAAAGATTAGCATCTAAGAAAGGCCAATATAACCGTCAATATCAACAGATAGTTGTATGTCGTCTATTGTTAGATTGACACTGACTTTTAATTTTTCGTCACCTTTAAGCACTTTCTCACTGACAGCATCTCTAACAGCGCCCTCAATTTCACGCTGAGATGTAATACCGACTTTCTTCAAATAACTCCGCATACTTATATTAAATTGATCATCATTCATTATATTATCCTTTTCTAAGTGCTTTTTGCTAATGGCAAATTCATTAATATATTTTGAGGTTTCAAACGGATCAAATTATCTGAATTCATAGACATTCCCATATAAATTGGTCGCCCGGAGAATTCTTTTTGAAGTAGGTTATCATTTAGAATTTCCATTTTATACAAGGATATAAGCCTTTTATTTCGTTCTTCAGATACTGGATTACCACTATACAGATCATTTAAAAGAGAGGTTGAATCTTGATCTAAGCCAATATGCCAAATCCACTTCTCTTCTTTAATTTCCTCCAATGGATGAATTTTTACAGTAGCCTGAAAGAAATGTTTTACCCAAAGTTCAAGCACTCGACATAATGCAGCGTTTCCCTGTCCCCAAACTTGTAAGTCGACAACCGTATCATATTTATCTGAGCGGTCCCAATATAATTCCGCATTTTTATCGTTCAAAACATCCAGTTCTATTTCGTTCGACTTTGGTAAGGTTTTATCTTTATTAAGTGCAACACTTGGCGTATTTTCGTTCAATAATTTAAAGTTAAGGGTATCCGTATCGGCGCTCATAATAGAAGCATCCTGTAGAGACACTTTTTGTTCTCGAAACATTATTTCAGCCGCTCTAACCCAAAGAGGGTAGAGAACTCCGCTTAAAATATTCCTTAATATCATTTGTGTAAGTTGAAAAATAAATAAAGGGGGGATTGTAGCAACTATTTTGTTTCTAAATATTTTTAGATAACAGTCTTCAATCGAAGTACTTGAAATGAGACAATCTCGAAAGTTTATAATTAACTTATAATTTTCCCTCACATCAGCATCCGTCATCTTCGAAATATCTTTTTCGTTTACAACAGCCCGCGGATTTTTCAGCAACTTTTCATGAATTATAAGTTCATTTGCGCACGACTCGTTAACAGGTTCTAATTCAGGCCGTAAAAAATAGGCACGTAAAAAGTCATCTGTAACTCTCAAAAATCCATTTTCAGTCTTGTCGAGAAGGTGATAACCAGATTCAACCCAAAAATCTACCATTGAAATTTATCAGAAAGATATTGCATTCTAACTCTCTCAATCAATTAAATCAGACTATTTAGAGAACTTCGTAATTATAGATACAAATTAGATTTTTATTATTATCTCTAAAAATACGGTTTGTATTAATTATTTATACAGAAGTTTATTAAAAAATAATAGGTATTGTTAAAATTTTTATATTTTTTTAATTTTATTAAATCGTGAATATTAAAAAATTGTTTAAAGACAAATAACTCACTATATAATAAGAATACTTTATAAACCGAGCTCTATGCAGAACCTAAATTTAAGAACCAATTTTTAACTGTATAATGTTTATTGCCTCGAACAGGAATAACCTTAAGTAAAAAATGACCGGAATCTCAAAAAAGAAAAATAGGAACCCTAGTAGCCCTGTGGTCCTGTGTATATTGGATGGTTGGGGTGATAAAGATGGTGGTGAGGATAACGCAATCTTTCAGGCTAAAACGCCAACATGGGATAAAATGAAATCCAATTACCCGTACTCACAGTTAGAAGCATCCTCATCACATGTTGGACTACCAACGGGACAAATGGGTAATTCAGAGGTCGGACATATGAATCTTGGTGCGGGTAGAGTTGTAACACAAGATCTACCATTAATTAATCAGGCAATTGATGAAGGAACACTTAAGGATAGCACACCCCTAAAACAACTGATTACAAATCTTAAATTAACAAATGGCGTTTGCCACCTGCTCGGGCTCACCTCGCCCGGTGGCGTTCACTCTCACCAGAACCACCTCATAGAATTAGCAAAAATAATAGACAACGAGGGTGTCCAATGTAGATTACACGCTTTCATGGATGGCAGAGATACTCCCCCTAATGGAGGAAAAAAGTTCATAGAGGAGATCACTCATTCAACAAAAAACTTAAAGAAATTCTCTATTGCAACACTAATGGGACGTTATTGGGCGATGGATAGAGATAATAATTGGGATAGAGTGGAAAAAGCATATGATGCAATCGTTGATGGTATAGGTATTAAAACGCTAGATTCAAAAACAGCAATTAAATCAAGTTACAGTGCAAAAATCTTGGATGAGTTTATTGAGCCCCATATACTAGGGGACTATAGAGGGATGAAAGATGGTGATGCCATCCTTATATTCAATTTTAGGTCAGACAGGGCGCGACAAATTATGACGTGTTTTGTCGATTCCAATTTTACCGGATTTAAGCGCAAAAGATTTATTACTTTTTCTTCCAAGATCAGTATGACTGAATATTCTCAAGACTTAAAAAAACATGTAGATTCGATATTTCCAAAGAGAAAATTAAAAAAAATTCTTGGGGAAGTTGTATCTGATGCTGGGCTTACACAACTGCGGACCGCGGAGACAGAAAAATACGCTCACATAACATTTTTTTTTAATGGCGGTGAAGAAAAAATCTTCCCAGGTGAAGAGCGAATTTTAGTGCCTTCACCAAAAATTAGTACCTATGATTTAAAACCTGAGATGTCAGCCATCGAAGTAACAAATAATTTGGTAAATGCGATAGAGGCTAGTAAATTCGATTTAATAATCGTCAATTATGCGAATGGTGATATGGTTGGCCATACTGGTATTTTTAAGGCAGCCGTAAAAGCTGCAGAAACAATCGATGTCTGCTTGGATAGACTTGAGAAAGCCATTTTAAAAGTTGGTGGAGCCATGTTAATTACAGCTGATCATGGAAATGCTGAGCAAATGTTTGATCCAGTTACTCGACAACCCCATACGGCGCATACATTAACGGCGGTCCCTCTGGTATTAGTAAACCCTCCTAAATATACTCTATCACTTAATAAAGGACTTTTAGCTGATGTTGCTCCAACGATTTTACGGCTTCTGGAATTAAATAAACCAGATGAGATGACGGGTGTATCTCTAATTTCTGAACAAAACACAATATAATGTTTAAAGTAACAATGAAATTAATAACACTCAGCTTATTTATTATAATTTTACTTCCCTCTATAATCCCACATGCACAGGAAAGTAAGATTATTAATAGCCAAATTAAAAAAGTTGAAGATGCGATAATTATTGGAAAAAAACATAGTCAGAAACTAAAAAAAAGGGCTGCGACGCTCAAAAATGATTTGAATTCAGCAAGCCAAAATAGGATTAAGGTTGCCCGTACCGTTCAAAATTTAGAGAGAAAACTATCGGAATTGGAGAGTGAGATCAGAGACTTAAATTCACTTGAAAAAGAAAAAAAAGAACTTCTCGATAATAGATACACTCAATCAGATAATGTGCTGATGGCCTTACAACGAATTTCCAGATTACCATTAGAAGCAATGGTTGCTTATCCATCGGGTACAAAGAATGTAATTAGAACTGCTATTTTACTTCGCGCCGCGGTGCCCAAAATAGAAAATCAAGCTAAACAACTTCGAGAAGATTTAGTTTCTTTGGCTAAAACTCGAAAAATGATCGCATTTCGAAAAATACAGTTAAATAAGACAGGTTCGGAATTTAAATCAAAAAGGGCAACCTTAGATGGTTTAATAAAAGTAAAATTTGTAGAGCATAAAAAAACTGTTGCCGAGAGGTATGCAGCAAAAAGAAAGGTTACCAAACTTGCTAGTCGCGCAAAAAACTTATGGGATTTATTTGGCAACCTTGAGAAAGATAAACGAAATTCAAATAAAATTACAAGAAACCGATCTTTTGCTAGTTTACGTCAAAAGAATTTAAGGTCACCAGATTTAAATATCCCGGTTGACCTAAAACCTTTCGCTCTGGCGCGAGGTTCTCTACTTTATCCAGCTGCTGGACAAACATCTGGACAATATGGTGAAGCTGTCAGGCATGGAATGACTAGGAAGGGACTTGTAATCGAGACAAGGGGTTCAGCTCAGGTTGTTGCTCCATACGGCGGAAAGGTTGTGTTTGCTGGTGATTTTAGAGGCTATGGACAACTTTTAATAATTGATCACGGTGACGGCTACCATACATTACTATCCGGTATGAAACGTATTGATGGTGTAATGGGACAATACCTAAGATTAGGAGAACCCATCGGTATTATGGGCAATTCAGGTGCCAATAGACCAAAGCTATATGTTGAATTAAGACGCAATAATCAACCTATTAATCCGGAACCATGGCTAATAAGAAAAAAGAATACTTAAATATTTAAGGTGAAGAAATGAAAAAATGCAAAATCTCAATAATCCTTGTAAGCCTTTTATTTTTTATAGGTGGCTTTTCACAAAACCAGGTCAATGCAGAAAAAATAAATGGTGGCGAAGATCCCAATTCCACATACCTTTTATTAGATTTGTTTGGAGACGTTTTTGAGAGGGTTCGGTCAAGCTATGTTACGAAAGTATCCGATGAAAAACTAATTGAGGCCGCTATTACAGGAATGTTGAGTTCATTGGATCCTCACTCAAGCTACCTCAATACAAAAAAATTTCAAGATATGCGAGTACAAACCCGCGGCAAATTTGGTGGTTTAGGAATTGAAGTCACCATGGAAGGTGGATTAGTTAAAGTAGTATCCCCTATTGATGATACCCCAGCGTTTAAGGCAGGAATAAAATCCGGGGATTTAATAAGTCATTTGAACGATGAAAAGGTTCAAGGACTCACCTTATCCGAAGCTGTCGAGAGAATGCGTGGTAAAGTTGGTCAAGACATAAAAATAACAATCCTGCGTAAAGGTCAAAAATCATTTAGTGTGATTGTGACTCGAGATGTTATTCCCATCAGAACAGTTCGCTCTAAAATTGAAAAAAATAATATAGGCTATATCCGTATATCATCATTTAGCCAACCGACAGGAGACGCAGTTGTAAAAGAAATCAAAAAAATAAAACAACAACTTGGTGATAAGCTTGTGGGCTTAGTAATTGATCTTCGAAATAACCCAGGCGGACTTTTAGATCAGGCTATTGCTGTCTCAGATTCATTTCTTGAAAAAGGTGAGATTGTCTCAACTCGTTCTCGAAGAAGAGAGAACCATCAAAGGTATAACGCTAAGCCTGGTGATATAGCTGAAGGTAAACCGATTGTCGTCTTGATCAATGGCGGATCAGCGAGTGCTTCAGAAATTGTAGCTGGTGCTCTTCAAGACCACAAAAGGGCAATAATTCTAGGCACCAAATCTTTTGGCAAGGGGTCCGTGCAAACAATTATCCCTATTAGAGAACAAGGAGCTATGCGTTTAACTACTGCGCGGTATTACACTCCATCTGGAAAGAGCATACAAGAAATAGGGGTTTCTCCAGATATTGAAGTTGAACGGGTCACATTGAAAATAGACGATAAAAAAGAAACAACCCGTGAAGGGGACCTGAGAGGCGCATTAAAAAACGATAACAATAAGAATAATATTGACGGTAAAAGAGCGCCAAAAAAAATTGATAACTCAAAAACAGTGGTAGATCCTAATTCAAAACTCAATAAAACTGATAACACCATGAATAAGACGATTATAGATTATCAGTTGAAGCGTGCTTTAGATCTAATACACGCTATCACACTAATATCAAAAGATTCTGATCAGTAAACAGTCCTTTAATGCGATAGAAACGAGAATGGAAGAGAGAGATGTCCGACGAAAGCCAAAAAGACCCAGTGACCAAAGGCAGCGATGACAATAATCTTAACATTACATCTCAAGAATCAATAGCTAAAACTGTTGACGAAAACCAATCCGAAACAAATCTCAATCAAGAAAGTAACGAAGAGCCAGCTCCGATTGATGATATGGGATTGGATAAAGAAGATGAACAGAATTTATCCACAAAAAATCTCGATTTAGAAAATAAAGACCCACCGCTCCCTATTGATTTGGAAACACAGACAGAAGAGTATTCTAACTCAAATAATAGCGCCATTACTGATGAGCAAAATCAAGATATCCCACCAGAGAATGAGGATAGTCAAATAGATTTTGATGAAGACTTTGATAAATTAAATCTCCAAGATATTGATTTTCCAGATGATAATTTCCAAGTTGATGATGAAGGCCAGAGTAAGAGTAAGAGTAAAAAGAAATGGTTGATACTAACAATATTTAGTATTGCGGTTATATTCGTTGCGAGCGCTGCTTTTTTTATTTTTAAACCTAAAAGTTCCAATAATAAGACCGAGCAAATTGGCTCCAATGCCATTTTAAGTTTTGAAATACCGAATTCAAAAATAAAATCTAACACGAAAATCTCTAAACTATCTGTTGGGAAATCAAAAAAAATAAACAATAAAGATGTTAAAACAACAAAAACTCTTTCTGGGAAAAAATCACGAAAATCCAAGTTATCAAAAAAAATAAGAAATGCTCCTCTGCGAACAAAGAAAGGAGATTTGATTGTACCTTCTGTTACCACTGCTGCATTTAAAGGTATACCGATGATGAAAAATCCCAAACCCTTGGTAGGTCCAAATAAGAAACTGAGCGAAACCGTGGGCGGCGGCGTCATTCCAAAGATCTCCGATGATGGCACCCAGCCTTGGAAATTTTATGCCAAACCCTTCACTGGAGAAGTAACATTGCCCCGCATAGCAATTATAATAAAGGGCTTGGGATTCAGTAAGGCCGCAACAATCGCCGCGATTAATCATACTCCAAGCTCTGTGACTTTAGCTTTTGATCCATATGCAAAGGGCGTGGGTAACTGGGTGGGACTAGCAAGGTCAGCGGGACATGAAACACTCATTTCTCTTCCTATGGAGCCATTAGATTTCCCAGCTTCTGATCCAGGCCCGTTTGCTTTGCAAACAAATTTATCGTCCTCTGAGAATATAAACCGGCTTCATTTTCTACTTTCTGTATCAATGGGTAACGTTGGACTTTTGAAAATGATGGGCTCAAACTTTGTAGCGTCTGAGCAGGCTTTGATGCCAATACTCAAAGAAATAAAGAACAGAGGCCTTATAATGATTGATGATGGCTCCACAAAAAATAGTCAAATAATCCGAATTGGTTCAAATATTGAATTACCTCAAGCGAGAGGAGATATTTTTATAGACGCAGACCCCTCCCGCGGAGGCGTAGCCAATGGATTGGTAGAACTAGAAAAAATCGCGAGAAAAAATAAACGTGCTGTTGGGATAGCCCGTTCTTTACCAAACACAATTTCTCTAATAATGGCTTGGACAAAGACATTAGGTAGGAAGAAAATAGCACTAGCGCCTGTGTCAGCAGTGGTCAAAATTGAACGTAAAGCCAAAGCTACACCAAAGAAATGATAGATTCATATGCTAAGAACTTGCCCTATCGCCCTTGTGCCGGCATTACGTTATTTAATCGAGAGGGAAAAGTGTTCGTTGGTAGGCGAATTGATGGACACAAGGATATATGGCAACTTCCTCAGGGGGGTATTGAACAAAATGAAGAACCAAAAGAAGCAGCTATCCGAGAACTAAAAGAAGAAATTGGAACCTCAAATATTACAATAATTGGCGAAATAACTGAATGGCTTTATTACGATATACCAAAAAACTTAATCGATAAAATATGGGATGGAAAATACCGAGGCCAAAAACAGAAATGGTTTGCAGGCAGATTCCTAGGTGATGATGCGGAAATAAACCCAATTAAAGTAGAAAATCCGGAATTTGACATTTGGAAATGGGTCAGTCTTTGCGATATTACCAAGAATATAGTTCCATTTAAGCAAGATGTGTATAAAAAAATAATATTCGAGTTCAGTACGTTTGCAAAAAAAGTAAGCGGAAGTCGAAATTAAGATTGTAAATGGCCAAAAAAAATCCACACGTAAAATAATCAGAACTCATTCTGCAAAATTCTATAATTAGGGCTGTAGGAAGCCGAAATAAAGGTCTTTAATTTTTAAATATAATACAGCGAATTTTGAATAAACGACTGTAACAGTTTGACAAAAATTTCTTTTCTAATTATCTCTTTAAGCTGTTTAATTAATGGAAAATTGGTTCTTAGCTTACAATTAGAAAAAATTAAAAAAATAGTTAAAAGTAGCTCTTTAGCGGAGACTAAAGTTAAACTTAGTGCCAAAATGAAACTGGGAGTACATTAATGATGGATGGATCGGCACCTCTAACGGTAGAGAATTCAATTCGCGAAGAAGTTGACGACGTTGTAGTCCGTTTCGCGGGGGACTCTGGCGACGGCATACAGATTACCGGAGGTCAATTTACTCTAACTACAGCATTAGCCGGAAATGATCTATCAACTTTTCCTGATTTTCCGGCAGAGATAAGGGCGCCTCAAGGCACAACCTTTGGAGTTTCCGCCTTCCAAATCCATTTTGGTTCGAGAGAAATACGAACAGCGGGTGATGCGCCGGATGTGTTGGTTGCTCTTAACCCAGCAGCATTGCAAGTGAACGTATCTGATTTAAATAAGGGTGGATTAATTATTGTCGACGAAGGAGCTTTTACTGATAGAAATTTAAAGAAAGCTGGTTATACCACCAACCCACTTGAAGACAACGCTTTGGATGGATTTAGATTAATCGCTGTAGATATAACAAAAAATACTTTGGAAGCAGTAAAGGAATTTGGGCTATCCCAAAAAGAGGCTGTTCGTTGCAAAAATATGTATTCTTTGGGACTGGTTTACTGGCTATATGGACGCGACCGAGAACCTACCATTAGCTGGCTTAATGCTAAATTTGGAAAACGTCTCGAAATCGCAAATTCAAACATCGCAGCCGTAAACGCGGGGCATGCTTTGGGCGAAACTATAGAAGCTTCCGGTGAGACTACATCATACACAATAGCCCCAGCAGAGATAAAGCCTGGTTTATACAGAACTATTACTGGAATTGAAGCTATATCATACGGACTAGTTGCGGGTGCAAATAAAGCACACCTTAAAATGACTTTTGCTGGTTATCCAATAACGCCAGCGTCGGCAATATTGCATACATTATCAAAACTTAAACAATTTGATATTATTACATTTCAGGCCGAAGATGAAATTGCTGCCGTGTGTGCGGCACTGGGTGGCTCTTATGCGGGAACAATTGGTGTAACAGCCAGCTCTGGTCCCGGCATTGCTCTTAAAACGGAAGCGATAGGCCTAGCTATATCAGTAGAATTACCACTGGTGATTATCAATGTTCAACGAGCAGGACCATCTACAGGAATGCCAACGAAAACAGAGCAATCGGATCTGAATCAAGCAGTCTTTGGTCGTAACGCTGATAGTCCACTTGTTGTCATTTCAGCAAGCACACCATCGGATAATTTTGAAGTAGCGATAGAGTCAATTAGATTAGCGACAAAATACATGACACCGGTAATGTTATTGACCGATGGTTACCTTGCCAATGCCTCAGAGCCATGGAAAATTCCTAATGTTGACGAAATTGCCGAATTTCCAGTCAAATTCTTGAATAACTCTGATAATTTTAGTCCTACCACGCGAGATCCAAAAACATTAGCACGTAACTGGCCTATCCCAGGAACGCCCAACCTTGAACATCGAATTGGCGGAATCGAAAAATCATATGATACAGGAAATATTTCTTATGATTCAAGCAATCACCAGAAAATGACAGATGTTCGAAAAAATAAGATTGATGGAATTGCCAATGATATTCCACTGCAAGAAATTACTCGCGGCGACAAAAAGGGAGACATTGCCGTGGTTGGCTGGGGATCAACATTTGGTCCCATTACAAGAGCCGTTCAAAAAGTTAGAAGTAATGGGCATAATGTATCCCACATCCACATTAGACATATATGGCCACTCCCAAGAAATCTTGAGACTGTATTAAATGAATTTAAGGTGATAATAGTAGTCGAAATGAATACTGGCCAACTAATTACATTACTTCGTAGCCAATTTCTAATTGATGCAAAAGGGTTGAACAAAGTTTCTGGACAACCTTTTAAAGTCTCAGAAATTGAAGCGGATATACTCAAAGCAGTTAAGGGACTAATTCCATGAACATAGCTACACCTCCTGAAAAACTCTCTGTTAAAGATTACGCCTCAGATCAAGAAGTACGATGGTGTCCAGGATGCGGAGATTATGCAATCGTTCGAGCAATGCAAAAAACAATGGCTGACATTCAGGCCCCACCTGAAAAAACAGTATTTATATCAGGAATAGGTTGTGCAGCTCGATTCCCTTATTATATGGCAACGTTTGGATTTCATACCATTCACGGTCGTGCTGCATCTGTTGCGACAGGGACTAAATTAGCCAACCCGGACCTTGATATCTGGGTCATCTCAGGTGACGGTGACTCTCTATCAATCGGTGGCAATCATTTAATGCATGTTCTTAGGCGGAATGTGAATTTACAATATATACTTTTTAATAATGAAATTTATGGCTTAACAAAGGGCCAATACTCTCCCACATCAAAGGTTGGGACCAAATCACCATCGACGCCTTTGGGATCGTTAGATAAGCCGGTATCGGCTGCTCTATACGCGTTAGGGTGTGGTGCAAGATTTGTTGCGCGAGGTATTGATGCCCAAGCAAAGCATCTCCCTGAGGTTTTTAAACGTGCTCATGAACATAAGGGTGCTTCTTTTGTCGAAGTTTTCCAAAATTGCATTGTCTACAATGATGGTGTTTATGATCATTTTACAGCAAAGAACGTAGCAGCTGATAAACAAATTCAGGTTCAACATGGGCTACCGCTGATCTTTGGCTCAGATGCGAACAAAGGGCTTCGTCTCAAACCTGGTAAAATCGAGTTAGACGTTGTTACTATTAATGAAGATGGTGTTACAGAAGCCGACATTCTAGTTCACGATGAAACTAACAAAGTTCTGGCTACACTTTTAGCCCAGATGGAAGCTCCAAATTTTCCAGTTGCCATAGGTGTCTTATTTTGTGATCCAGCGGAGACCTATGAAACCGCTGTAAATGATCAATTAGAGTCTCAAAAGCGTCAAAATCAAAACCCTTCTGTTAATGAACTAATAAGAAGTGGCGCCACTTGGACCGTTGACTAATCTATACGTAATTTTGACAGGGATATAGATTGTCTCATAAAAAGACAAAATTACAGAATATAAAGAATGCAAAAATAATTCTACAGCTAGCCTTACTGTTATTATATGTATTTATAAGCGATGGTAATACAAGAGCAGTTGGCCAAAGTTATAAAGATTGCAAAACTTGTCCAGAAATGGTTGTTGTTCCGAGTGGTTCTTATACATCATATTCCCGAAAAAATATTAGTAGCACTTCACTTCAACAAAAAATTATTTTCCAAAATTCTTTCTCTCTTAGCAAATTTGAAATTACCTTTAATGAATGGGATGAGTGCGTTAAAAATCGACAGTGCTCACAAATACCAGATGATCATAAATGGGGCAGAGGAATGCGTCCGGTAATAAATGTTAAATATTCTGATATAATCCAATACTTGGGTTGGCTATCAAAATTAACTGGTTATACGTATCGCCTGCCATCTGAGTCAGAATGGGAATATGCAGCAATGGCTGATAATAGAAACATATACTCCCAGGAAACCAGATTCAAAAAAGGACTTGGAAATTGCCGGGATTGCGAGACAAAATGGAGTGGAATTAAATCAGCACCTGTTGGCCAATTCCCTCCCAACTCCTTCGGACTCCATGATATGCTAGGTAATGTATTTGAATATGTTCAAGATTGTTGGACCAAAAACCGTACCCCCCCTCCCGCTAATGGATTACCACTCGTTTGGGAAAACTGTCCAAGCAAAGTAATTAAAGGTGGTGCTTGGTACTATTTATCTAAGGCCGCTCACCCGAGATTCAGGGCACGTAATAATATTAATTTTGCGAGTTATATCTTAGGCTTCAGAGCCCTTGGGGAGATGAAACAAAAGTAAATAAGTTGACTGAAATACCCGGCTAATTAATAGTATTAGCCTTTGTGCAATGATATTGGATTACCTTCACCAACGCTTTTAGGAGTATAGTTGAGATCACAGTTAGTAATTAAAATTACTAAATCAGCGTAATAAAATAACAATACCAAAGACATGATTTAGTTGTCTAATGTCTCGTAAGAAGGAATATTGCTTGCTCACCTCTTAGATTAGCAAATCTAAGCCCCTTCCCACCTATTTTTCGTTCAAACCCGCGGCGATTTAAGGCAATGCCACTTTCAATATTAATATTGAGTTTAACACAAAGAGCAACAAAATCCTTTATGGTACAAAAATGTATATTGGGCGTATCATACCAATTATATGATAAAATATCTGTCTGGGGCATCCTACCATGCACCATGAGCGCTAGACGTACCCGCCAGTGACCAAAATTTGGGAACGATACAATAGCATATTTTCCAATGCGAACTAAATTATCAAGCACCTTGTGTGGCTGTCTGGTTGCCTGTAATGTTTGACTAAGAACAACGTAATCAAATGCTTGATCCGGATAATTATCGAGATCTTGATCAGCATCACCTTGGATTACCGATAAACCTGCTGCAACACAAGAATTTACTCCGGTTGAACTTAACTCTATCCCTCGCCCATCAACCTCTTTATTTTTATCCAAATAATCTAAAAGTTCGCCCTCACCGCAACCAACATCTAAAACTCGGCTATTATTAGTTACGATACCTGCGATTAGACGGAGATCCCTTCTTATGATGCCTGTTATTTTTGTAATCATTGTGATCCATTCAATCCATACTTCTGAGCCGCACCGTCAATAAAACCAGACAATACTTTCCAAAATTCAGGCTCTTTTAAAAGAAAAGCATCATGACCTTTATCGGAATCAATTTCAGCAAAACTAACATTAGCAGCCACTGCATTTAACGCTTTGACAATAGCCCGACTCTCAGATGTTTGATAGAGCCAATCACTAGAAAAAGAGATAACGCAGAAACGAGTATTTGTTCCTCGAAAAGCTTCAGCTAATGTGCCGTTACCATGCCTTTCAGCGAGATCAAAATAGTCCATTGCGCGTGTAATATAAAGATATGAATTTGCGTCAAATCGGTCCACGAACGTACTTCCTTGATATCGAAGATAGCTCTCAACCTGAAAATCAGCATCAAAGCCAAAAGTAATAGTATCCCTATCCTGCAATCTTCGCCCAAATTTACTTTGAAGCGCAGGTTCTGACAGATAAGTGATATGAGCTATCATCCGGGCTATCCCAAGACCCCTCTTAGGATAGCAATCATGGTTAAAATAATTCCCACCACACCAATCTTTATCGGCCATTATTGCCTGACGTCCAACTTCGTGAAATGCAATATTTTGGGCTGAATGATGTGATGCGGTAGCAATTGGAATCGCTGCAAATACTCTATCAGGGTACGCAACAGCCCATTCTAAAACCTGCATTCCACCCATTGAGCCTCCAATAGCACAAAATAATTTATCCACTCCTAAATAATCTAATAATAAAGCCTGAGCACGAACCATGTCCGATATCGTTATTACCGGAAAATCAAGCCCCCAGGGTTGGCCAGTATCACAATTAATTTCTTTTGGTCCGATTGTTCCCATGCAACCACCGATAATGTTGGGGCAGATAACAAAAAAACGCTCCGTATCGATTAATTTATTTGGGCCAATTACAAGATTCCACCATCCAGGCCTGCCAGAAAATGGATTTATTCCCGATACAAATTGATCTCCGCTGAGGGCATGGCAAACCAAAATAGCATTAGTTTTTTTCTTATTTAATTTACCATAAGTTTTATAGGCTACGCCAAAATTTTTTAGTTCAAATCCACAATCAAGGCGCATTGGTGTTACATCCCCAAGAGTTACTCGAGAAATTTCTTCTTTACTATTATCAGATCCTATATTCTGTTCCACTTTATACGAAATCCTAAATTATATTAATCTAATAGAATTTGATTCTATGTTTTGCTTTCTCTCTACTTTATTTCTTATATTATAAAGACGAGGCGGGCGTATTATTTCATTCATTACCCATTTTTTTATCTTAATCTTTGATTTTAGTTTATGGTAATACTATTACTGTACCAACGAAGAAATGAATAACATTTAATTTTAACAATACAAAAAAAAAATATTAAAACAATGTCAGACAGTAATTTAAAACTATTAAGAGATCGCATTGATAAAATTGATCAAAAACTTCAGCAACTTTTGAATGAAAGGGCTGAAATCTCAATTCAAGTAAAAGCAGTTAAAACTAACAAAAAATCAAAGCTAAAGCCTGGCAGAGAAGCCCAGATATTAAGAAGTATTTTAGGTCGACAAAGTGGAGATTTTCCTAAAACAAGTTTAATTAAACTATGGAGAGAGATACTTTCGGCATCTGTTAGGCTTCAGGGAAAATTCGACTTAGCCATACATGCACTGGACAATAGGAATATTGAAGCCAATGACATCGTAGACGTTATACGGACACACTTTGGCACAAACACCTCAATTGTTTGCCTTCCGTCAATCGCTGAAGTTATACGCTCCATTCAAGTAGAAAAATGCGAAATTGGCGTGCTGGCCATGCCAACAAATGATCAGAACTTCTGGTGGATTGATTTAATCGAGTATTTAAAAACATTAGAACACTCGCGAGAAAAAATACAAATTATAGCAAAACTACCAATCATCTTTAATCCAGATAATTCGACTGAATATTTAATTATTGCAAAATGTGAGCCTGATCCATCTGGAAATGACAATACATTTTTAACAGTTGAAGCGCCTAAGAAATTAACATCGCGCTTTATCCAAGACTGTTTAAATTCAAATAGTTTAAAATTAGAAATCATTGCAGATTATAATGGTAAAAAGAAACCCGATTATTTTTTATATCTACTGCATGCAAATGGCTTTATAAGAGAAACTGATATGGAATTTAAAAATTTAGAACTATACTCCTTAGAAAACTCCTTAGACATAAAAATCTTGGGTAATTATGCTGAGCCAATTGAGTTGAACTAAAGGATTTTACTTAAATCTAACTTGGAAAATAAAGAGATGAGTTACCCTAAACCTATTACTGGCTTAAAAAATATAGCTCCTTATGTGGGCGGAGAATCAGAACTAAAAGGTTTTGATAATATAGTTAAGTTAGCTTCTAATGAAGGTGCCTTTGGCCCTAGTCCTAAAACATTGGAAGCTGTCAAATTAACAGCTCAGAATTTTCATCGTTATCCTGATGGAGATTGCACTGAACTACGTAATATTTTAGGTAAAAAAAATAATATTAATTCCAAAAATATCATATGTGGCGCTGGATCTGATGAACTCATAAATTTACTTTGCCGATGCTACGCTGGACCTGGAGATGAAATCTTATATTCTAAACATGGGTTTGCAATGTATCCTATTTATGGGAAAACAGTTGGTGCCAGTATAATAGCGGCGCCAGAAAATAATCGCACCGTTAGCGTGGATAATTTATTAGGACTAATAACACAAAAAACAAAAATAATTTTTATTGCTAATCCAAATAATCCCACGGGAACGTATATTTCAAAACGAGAAGTCGAACGCCTAATCAATAATATTCCAAAAAATGTTCTCCTAGTTATTGACTCGGCCTATTCGGAATTTGTTGATAGGCCTGACTATACCGATGGATCAGAGTTCATAGGCGCCAATAATAATGTTGTTATGCTGAGAACATTTTCAAAAATATACGGTATGGGTGGCTTACGCTTAGGTTGGAGCTATGCCCCAGATAGTGTTTTAGATATTTTAAATCGGGTACGAAGCCCATTCAATGTTTCCTATCCAGCCATCATTTCAGGCATTGCAGCGTTGCGTGATGACGAGTTTATTGAAATGTCACAAGAGCATAACCGAAAATGGTTAAAGTGGACCTCCGATGAAATAAAAGGTCTTGGGCTAACATCAGCAGATAGTGTTTGTAATTTCCTCGTAGTTGATTTTCCAAATAATAACGATCTTAAAAAGACTGCAGAAAACGCTGATATTTTTTTAAAATCTAAAGGTATAATTGTCCGACGTATGGGTGGTTATGGCCTACCCGACTCTTTGAGGATAACGATAGGTCTTGAAAAAGAAATGAAATATTTAATCGAATCCCTTAAAATATTTATGAGTAAATGAAATGCTAAAACCGGAATCAGAGCCGCTATTTAAGAAAGTTGCATTAATCGGAGTAGGATTGATTGGATCATCAATTGCTCATGGTATCAAGGGCCTAAATTTAGCTGAAAGGGTCTCGGTTACAGCCCAAAGTCAAAGAACGCTTGATACAGTAATTAATCTCGGTCTTGCAGATGAAGCTACACTCGACCAGCAAAAAGCTGTATCGGATTGCGACCTAGTAATTATTTGTGCACCGATGGGTTCCTATGTTAGGATTATCGAAAATATAGGCTCTAAACTAAACTTAGGAGCAATTATTAGTGACGTGGGTTCAGTTAAACAATCTGTAATAAATGATATCAGCCCGCACATTTCCGAAGATATACATTTAATCCCAGCACATCCGGTCGCAGGCACAGAACATTCTGGTCCAAATGCTGGATTTGCAGAACTTTTTAAAGATCGTTGGTGTATTATTACGCCTCCGCCTAATACTGAACAACTAGCACTTGATAAAGTCTCGCAATTTTGGTCAGCTTTAGGCGCTAATATTGAAATTATGAGCCCTGCACGCCATGATATGATAATGGCTATGACTTCTCATCTGCCTCACTTAATTGCTTATACAATTGTTGGTACTGCATCAGACCTTGAAAAATCGCTAACAAATGAAGTCATTAAATTCTCTGCAGGTGGTTTTAGAGACTTTACGCGTATAGCGGCATCAGATCCAACGATGTGGCGTGATATTTTTTTGAATAACCGAGAAGCCGTTCTGGAGATGCTTCAGCGATTTAGTGAAGATATTACTGCATTACAGAGGTCAATTCGTTGGGGCGAGGGTGATAAATTATTTGATTTATTCTCCCGCACACGCGAGGTTCGAAGAGCGGTAATCGATGCAAAACAAGAAAAAATGTATGATTGAGATTAGAGTGATAGAAAATTATTAGAGTTTTTGGGTTTCACCAATTGATTTGAGGCAGTCCAATGACGGATGTACGATCAATAAACAGTTGACGATCCTGAACCGTCATTGAAAAGCTGTTTTGTATTGTCCCATTAGGAGAAGTCTTTGACATTAGTTTAAGAAGAAATGCTAATTTGTTAGTAGTATCAATGGGTATGTGAGAATTATCAGATAAATTCTTTAGTATAAAAGGAAGCCCCTCAACTTCAGTGACAAATGCAGCAAGAATTTGGAGATTTTTATCCAGAGAGACCGTACCATTCAACATACTTTTAAATACCGTATCTATTATTTCAAACTCTTCAACTTCAATAATACCCCCATCCTTCCGCCAGTATTCAAGGTTTGCTGCGTTAACTGGGATATTTAAATTACCAAATATTTTTATTTTTACGAATATTAATTCGATCAGTTTACTCACTGGTAAATTGAATATTTCAGAAATAGTAGATCCCTCGGAACGTATAACTAGTTTATAACCGCTTTTAATCTCGTCGTTAACATTAGATAAACGCTTTTTATTTGGTTTAAAAAGACTTAGCATTAGATTCTTCGCACTAAATAATGTAACTAAGTTTTTGGTTTGGAATTTAAGTTGGGCGATATCAAAGTCTAATTGAAAAGCATTGAGTTTACGATCAAATATGAGACTAATATTAAATTTTTCTGTAAACCCCCGAAAACTAAACTGTTTACTATTATGGTAAAAGTCAAATTTATATTTCTTTCCAAATTTTATAATATAGCTACTATAATTTAATGGAGAAATTTGGATCGAAATTAAGTCATTTCTTAATTTTAGATATTTTTTATTATCATTTATCCCTCGGGTAGCTCCAAATATTAACGTGGGATTGGTTAAATTTGTAAAAAACGAAAATGGAAATCCTGTAATATTTATGTGTTCAAATGAAAGGGAAACAGCAGAATCCCCAACACCATTTGAAAATTTACGAAACTTTTCTTCCAAAAGAATTGCGCAGATAAACCAATAAATAGAATAAATTATAGCTACAATTATAAGGAAAATAATTGATAACTTAAATATATTTTTAAAGATTAGTGTTTTATATATTTCAATCTCCCTGATTGCATAAATAAGTTATTTGACGAATACTCAAATTTATTAGAAACATTGTATAATATAAGATAATTATGAATTTAAAACTATTTAATAAAACTACGAGCTCCACCTCATGACCTCTCAAATCAATTATGAATTAAAAAAATTTCTTCAAAAAGAAGAAGTTAATAGATCTGAAGTTTATGTCGAAGAATTAATTAATGCTGTAGCTGCTGGACCCGACCGAGAGGCAGCGTTGGGAAATCCCGATTTATGGTTAACACTTATCGGGGAGAGAATATCCCCAGAATTTAAACGTTTTTTAAGCAACGCTCTAGTCACAGCTCAAAATAATAATTATGGGCTAAAAGAAATTAAGGACCCAGATTGCCATAATAAACGGTTGATTGATCTTCAAAACTACCTGAAAAAAGTTCAATTAACGGGTTTTATTATACCTTTAAGTGATGAATATCAAAGTGAATATGTCGCGAAACATTCTCAGCGACTAGCGTGGCTCACTGGTTTTACCGGCTCAGCCGGAACAGCCTTAGTATTGCGTAATAAAGCTGCTATATTTGTTGACGGACGTTATACTATTCAAGCAAGAAATGAAGTTAATACAAACCTTTACGAAATCATTCACTTATCTGAGATCTCCCCAAGCAGTTGGATAAAGAAAATGATGAAAGAAAAGGAGGTATTGGGTTATGACCCTTGGTTGCATACCGTGCAAAACATCGCCCGCTTAAAAAAAGTCTGTGATACAGCCAATATTAAATTTCGAGCTACCAAATTTAACCCCGTAGATAAAATTTGGAAAGATCAACCACAACAGCCAATTACACCGATAATTCATCTGGCAAAGAATTTAACGGGTCTAACCTCGCAAGAAAAAAGAAAGAAAATTTCTGAGATACTAAAAAGAAAGAAAATTGAGGTATTCGTTATGACCTCGCCTGACTCTATTGCATGGCTAGCAAATATTCGAGGAGCAGACGTTCCATATACCCCGTTTTCCTTGGGATATGCTATATTTTATAATGATTGTTCATTAGACATTTTTAATGACCCTAGAAAATTTACAGATAAAGTCCTAAGTAAAATGGGCAGTGATTTGAATATTTTTCCGCACCAGAATTTTTTACCTACATTGAGTAAATTAGGCGACAAGAAAATTAATATAGGTATAGACTATAACTCAACATCTCAGATTATTTATGAAACTTTAAGAAGAGCGGGTTCAAAATTAAGTCATATTGATGATCCATGTCAGCTTGAAAAAGCAACCAAAACTAAAGTTGAATTAGAAGGCATGAGAAAAGCTCATATTAGAGACGGGATAGCGCTAGCTAAATTCCTTTTTTGGATTGATAAATACTCTAAATCCGGTAATTTAACGGAGTTAAATGTTGCAGATAAATTAGAGGGATTTCGACGAGAAGGTGATAAAATTCAAGGGCTTAGCTTCCCTACTATATCGGGTTCAGGTTCAAATGGCGCGATTGTCCATTATAGAGTTAGCGAAAAGAGCAGTAAAAAGTTGCAACAAAATTCCCTCTATTTAGTAGACTCAGGAGCGCAATATATTGATGGAACCACTGATGTCACACGTACATTAGCAATTGGAACCACATCCCTCGAGATGAAAAAAAATTTTACGCGCGTATTAAAAGGGCATATTGCATTAGCTAAAGTTATATTCCCTGAGGGGACCTCTGGATCACAATTAGATGTATTAGCACGGAGCTCTCTGTGGGAAAGAGGCTTAGACTACGACCATGGAACCGGGCACGGGGTTGGAAGTTATTTAAGCGTGCACGAGGGGCCACAAAGGATATCAAAAGCACCTAATAATGTTGAGTTAAAACCTGGTATGGTTATTTCAAATGAGCCTGGATATTATAAAGCCGGAAAATATGGGATTAGAATTGAAAATCTTGTTGCCGTGCGAAAAGCTACATCATCGTTGACCGGTTTAAAATCAGATCTAAATAATTTCTTATGCTTTGAGACACTCACTTTAGCGCCAATAGATAGATCTCTAATTTTAAAAAGCCTTCTAAATAGAGAAGACATACAATGGTTAAATAATTATCATAAGACGGTTAGACATACCCTACAACCATTAGTCGGAAAAGAATTAAAAGAATGGCTTCAAAAGGCTACCGAGAATATCTAATAGTAATTTATCTATATAAATTAATTAAATACACATTAAAGGCACTTTTTTGATATTTGACTTGCAAATAAGATTGCGCATGATTAACCCATGATTTGAAATATATAACAATACTCAAGCAAATTAGTTTCTTTTATGATATATTAATTGGAATTCTGTTGAAGCAAAAATGATTATTAAGTCAATTGAAAAGTGTAATTAGTTATGGCAGACAGACAAAATGATAGTAATAAATCCAGTAGTATTTGGGGAGGTCGATTTAGTGAAGGTCCGTCAAAAGTTATGGAGCGTATTAATACATCAATAGACTTTGATAAGAAAATGTACTCTCAAGACATTAGGGCTTCAAAAGCCCACACTTCAATGCTGATTAACCAAAAAATTATTACAAAGAATGATGGTGAGAAAATTATTCAAGGGTTAAATCAAATTTATAGAGAAATATCTGAAGGATCGTTTAAATTTAGAGAGGATCTTGAGGATATTCATATGAATATTGAGTCACGCCTCTCGGAAATAATTGGGGATGCTGCTGGTCGGCTCCATACAGCGCGATCAAGAAACGATCAGGTGGCAACAGATTTCAAGTTATGGGTAAGAGACGATTTAGACTCTTTAGACCATGCTCTCAAAATTTTTCAATCAGTTCTCATTTCGCAGTCTGAAAACCACGCCGCAACCGTATTACCAGGATACACCCATTTGCAAACAGCACAACCTGTTACATTGGGACATCATTTAATGGCATATGTTGAAATGATTGGGCGCGATAGAGGAAGGATAAATGATTGCCGAAAACGAATGAACGAAAACCCCCTTGGATCAGGCGCTCTAGCTGGAACATCATTCAATATAAACCGCCACCAAACAACAGCAGATTTAGATTTCGACCGGCCAACAACTAACTCATTGGACGCAGTGTCAGATCGAGATTTCGCTATGGAGTATTTATCAATTGCATCCATAATCTCGATTCATCTCTCGAGGTTAGCGGAAGAATTAGTTCTATGGTCTAGTGCTGCGTTTAAGTTTATAAACCTGCCTGACTCATTCTCAACAGGGAGTTCTATGCTACCACAAAAACGTAATCCCGACGCAGCTGAGTTGATTAGAGCTAAATCAGGCACAATTATTGGGAATTTAACAAATCTTTTTATTGTTATGAAAGGATTGCCCCTAGCTTACAGTAAAGATATGCAAGAAGATAAAGTTCCCGTGTTTGAGACCTCTGAAACCTTAGAGCTGACGATTGCGGCCATGTCGGGAATGATTCAGGAACTCACTTTTAATAAAGAAAAAATGAAAGAAGCTGCAAAAGCCACTCATACAAATGCAATTGATTTTGCTGATTGGCTCGTAAAGAATTTGAACAAACCCTTTAGGGAAGCTCACTCTATAAGTGGTAGACTAGTTAAATTAGCGGAGAGCAAAGATTGTAGTTTAGAAGAATTAACATTATCTGAGATGCAAGATATCGAACCTAAAATTACAAATGATGCTTTGAAAGTACTAGAGTTGACAGTTGCACTAGATGCGCGAACAAGCTTCGGTGGCACTGCTCCAAAAAATGTCGCGGAGGCGTGCAAACAAGCGCGCCTCAAGTACCTGTAAGTATAAATTATGATTAAAAATAAATCTCATAGAATGGCTCTTTTACTTGTATTCCTTTTGGTAATTTTTCTCCCCATTTTAGGGTCATGTGGCAAAGCAAATAGACCTCAACCTCCTCAAAACGAAGAGATAAACTACCCCGGGAAATATCCTAGTAATTAATTCTGATTGGTAATATGATGGATCATTTTTTGTATAAAAACGGATTACTACATGCCGAAAATGTCTCGATAACAGAAATATGCGAGGCAATCGATACGCCATTTTATTGCTACTCAGTAGCCACGATAGAAAGACATTTTAGAGTCCTAGAAGCAGCCCTGAAAGGTTTAAAGGCAACAATATGTTATGCTGTAAAGGCAAACTCTAATATTGCTGTGCTTAAACTTCTGGGGGACATGGGTGCTGGTGCTGATGTTGTTTCATCAGGAGAATTAATAAGGGCTTTAAAAGCAGGAATTCCAAGTAATAAAATAGTATTTTCTGGGGTGGGGAAAACTAAGGGAGAAATAACCCACGCGTTAAAGGAAAATATCCTACAAATTAATGTCGAATCTGAAGTTGAACTCCATTGTGTTAATACTATTGCAAAAGATTTGAATAAAGTAGCACAAGTCGCATTAAGAATTAATCCTGATGTAGATGCGCGCACCCATGAAAAAATTTCAACTGGTCGGTCTGAGAATAAGTTTGGAATAGAATGGAATTCTATAGATAAAATTATTAATGATACCGATCGATTGCAAAACATAGAAATTTCAGGCCTGGCTGTTCATATAGGATCTCAATTAACTGACCTAAGTCCATTTAGAGATACTTTTAAAAAACTCAAAGAATTTGTATTTCATTTAGAGTCCAAGGGAGCCAAATTTAAAAGGTTAGACTTGGGTGGTGGGCTCGGAATACCCTACAACAATGATGAAACGCCTACTCCACAGGAGTATGGTAAAGTTATTAAGGAAATCTTGGGTGATATGAAATGTGATTTAATAGTTGAACCCGGGCGCCTAATTGTAGGCAACGCTGGGATACTCGTGACTAAAGTTATTTATTATAAAAAAGGTGATACACGAAATTTCATAATTCTAGATGCAGCAATGAATGATTTAATGAGGCCAAGCCTGTATGATGCTGAGCATGAGATAATAAACGTAATAGAGACAAATCAGAACGTAGAAAAAAATGCTGTCGATATTGTTGGGCCTGTATGCGAAACAGGGGATACGTTTGCTCGCCAAGTTAAATTACCTAAATGTGAAACTGGTGACTTATTTGCAATCCGATCTGCAGGTGCCTACGGTGCTGCAATGTCATCAACATATAATAGTCGAGCATTAATACCTGAAATTATGGTTAATAAATCACGGTTTTCAACCATAAGAGAACGCATTGAGCCTGAGACTTACCTCAACTATGAAAAAATTCCAGACTGGTAAAATTCAACTAACTACTTTTTAAAGACTTTTATTTTTAGGATTATACGACGATATAAGCCTATTCTCTCACAAACTATTTTTTGTCTCGCCGAAATCCACCCATTTCCATTGGGTATACGCTTCAAAATATTATGTTCTTTTCCATTACCTTTGTCTGACTTTGGATCATGGGCCGCAAACATTCATTCTACCCCTTTAACTATTTAGTAAGTTAGAGCTTAAAAGGTATAGAACAGCAAAAAACATACCAAAAAACTAATTTTAATTTGTGAAACTTTTCAATAAGTTACCAAATAATTAATTTTTTTTTAGTCAAATATGTCCTCGGTAGGCAAAAATCGCCTACTCCTATTTTTTATTATCCTTAACTTTAATAAATGATCCATATGTTATGTCCAAACGTTTAGCACTCTTGGGCATTGCGACTATCGATGCCTTAAAATTCACCGCCTTACCCGGTCTTAAAATTAACTTAGACGGATTAATTATTTGCGTTTTGACGGTTTTTCCATTGCTATCGATAGCACTAATCACAATTTCTGGCACTTTCCGTTCATCACTCGAAACGTTAACTATTCTTCCATTTATTATAGTAACATCTTTTCCATCACGTTTTTCACGCAATGGTTTCTTCGATACTATTTTGAGACCATCACCTGGAATATCCACCCTAAACCCAACCAAACTAAAAACAGCATTAAATGATGGCGTTATATTAACCAAAGTATGACGCATTAGAATTGCACCAACAAAAAGTCCTATCAACAAAAATAAGACAAGTGATATAATAGTTATTTTCTTCAAAAGACTTGATTTTGGTTTTTCCTCAGCGTCTTCATAAATAACCCGATTCGTTGGCTCTGGATCAGGAATGTCCTCAGGATCAATGTTTTGCTCGTCATCACTTGGCGCCTCATCAAATAACACTTTTAGTGGCTCCGGCTCCTCAAAAGCTTCTAATTCCTCTAAACTAGTTTCATGATTCTCAACTTCTTTAGACAAACTGCCAATTATTTCTGGTTCATCCGCTCCAACCATTTCTTCAATTTCCTGATCAGAAGGTAAATCTTGCTCAATTTGATTATCCTCAGCAGCCATTTGTTGAGGCTGCGGGACAGGGGCCATTTGTTGAGGCTGCGGGACAGGGGCCATTTGTTGAGGCTGCGGGACAGGGGCCATTTGTTGAGGCTGCGGGACAGGGGCCATTTGTTGCGGCTGCGGGACAGGGGCCATTTGTTGAGGCTGCGTTCCAGACAATAATTGTGCGTAAGGCTGAACTGAGTTTTGAGGCGATAATGGTTTAATCTCCAACTCCTTCGGAACCGCGGGAAATTGTCGCCATTTATGCCCGCATTTGAAGCATCTGACAGACCTACCCTTCATACCAATGGAGATGCCATCAATACTAAATGAGGTAGAACAAGAGGGGCAAAAAAGATACATTTCCCACCATTACTGTAAAACTTATTATAATTATAGAAAAATGGTAATCTTAACGCAAGCCGTGCTGGACGAAAGACCCATTACCGTGTCATTGTTAAACATATCTTATGATAACAAGTAAAGATGAAAATTCTATTAAATGACTGAAGTTATTAAATTCGAGAGTGTGGGATTGCGTTATGGGCTTGGCCCAGAAGTTTTGCAGGATATTTCGTTTAACCTTGAAACAGCGTCTTTCCATTTTTTGATTGGCCCAAGTGGCGCAGGCAAATCATCTTTACTAAGATTGATGTATTTAGCACATCGACAAACCCGGGGCATTATATCTTTATTCGGAAGAGATACAGCTAGCTTACCTAGAACTGAATTACCAAAATTACGGCGACGCATTGGAGTTATGTTTCAAGATTTCAGATTACTCCCACATTTAACAGCATTTGATAATGTAGCATTACCACTCAGAGTTGCTGGAATGAAAGAGACAAAAATTAAACGTTATGTTGAAGAACTACTTGTTTGGGTTGGTCTAGAAAATCATATGGACGTGCGACCTACAACAATGTCGGGTGGTCAACAACAACGAATTGCTATCGCTAGAGCTGTAATAGCACGTCCCAAAATACTGTATGCTGATGAACCAACCGGAAATGTTGATGATAGAATTGCAGCCCGCCTAATGCATCTTTTTGATGAGTTAAATAAACTGGGCACAACAGTCATTATTGCTACTCACAATGAGTCAATCATACAAGAATTCCGTCGTCCAATTCTCCGAATTGAGTCTGGTCGCCTTACCGTAGTTCCGTTGGACAAAGATAATAAATCATCTGATAATAAGTCGAACGTAAAACGGGCTACTCAACTATTAGAATCGCTTAGTCCAGAATGATGAGATTTAAATGAGCCTTAAGCAAACCAATCTTGCTTTAGCAAAAGATGACACTAACAGGTTTTTACCTTGGTTAATTGCTTTTATGTCATTACTAGCAATATTATCAGTTGCTGGATTTCTTCTACTTAAACAGGTCTCGGACTTATTTGAGTATAACAGTAATGACACTATGACCATTCAAGTGCCATCGGGGAATAGTGAGAAACGAACGAACAAAAAAATTACACAGATTATTAATATTCTTAAAGAAACGGGTGGCGTTATAGAAGTATCTTTGGTACCCAAAGTTGAGGTTATACAACTATTAAAACCTTGGTTAGGAACAATTTCAGAATCACAAACATTACCATTACCCCAAATAATTGATATTCAAATAGATAGAAGTTCGGGTATCACCCCAGAAAAGATAAGTAATGTACTTACTATCATTGTTCCTGACATAACTGTTGATGACCACAGTATTTGGCTTATCGGACTAGTTAAAACTCTTCAATCTGCAGAACTTATGGCTTTATTCATTCTTCTTCTCATAATATTTATAATAATTGGTACAGTAATATTCACAACACGGACTGGAATGGGCATTCACAAACAAACAATTGAGGTTCTTCACTTTGTCGGCGCGCACGACGATTTTATTGCACGTCAATTTGCGATCCGCGGATTGGTTGTTGGCTTACAGGGAGGCCTAATCGGATTCTTGTTTGCAATTCCTATACTATATGTTTTTGATAACCTTCTGCAAAACCTTGAGGAAGGCTTCCTGCCAAAGGCTGAGGTTAATATATTTGTTTGGCTTAGTGTTGCTCTTGTGGTGCCAATGATATCGTCAATTACTATGTTAACAGCAAGAGGAACTGTTCTAAAATCTCTAAAAAAGATGCTTTAATTTTTCCAATGATGAAGAAGAAAATCCACAAAAAAAAACTACGATCAAAAATAAATAAAACAGTAACAATAATATTTTTTTTATTAATAGCTCTTTGCTATGGAATTTTCGACTTCTTAAGGGAAATTCCTGGCAAACAATCTAGGATAAGTACAGATCAGTCTGATGGGATTGTTGTTTTAACAGGTGGCAACAATCGTCTTAAGCAAGGCATCAAACTTCTTATTAATAAAAAAGCAAAGAAACTTTTTATATCGGGTGTATATCGGGGCAATGATGTACTGCGCTTATTAGCTATCCAAAAACAAAACCCTGATGAAGTGCTGTGTTGCATTAATATAGGATATAATGCAACCTCAACTCATGGGAATGCCAAGGAGACAGCTGAGTGGGTGAAAAATTTGGGGTATAAATCAATACGCCTAGTAACAGCAAATTACCATATGCCACGGAGCCTCGTATTATTTAGATCGGCAATGCCCAACATAAGAATTATACCTCATCCGGTTTATCCATCAAAATTTAAATATAATAAATGGTGGTTATCGGGTAGAACGATAAATTTAGTTATCAGCGAATATTTCAAATATATTATTGCGAATTTTACTTCAGTTTTCAATGTCAAAAAATTCATAGAGAGGTTTCAGCTATAGTAATGCAATTAATTCGATCTATTATTTTTAACTTTTTATTCTACACCTGGACAGGAATAACTGTATTATTACTATGGATAGCTATGCCTTTAGCGCCGTCACAATTCCGCACTATAATCTCAATTTGGCCAAAGGGTTGTTTTTCGATGCTGAAAATTCTTGGAATAGATTTTGAGATTAGAGGCGAAGAGAATATCCCTAACCGACCTGTTCTTTTTGCAGTAAAACACCAATCCGTATGGGAGACAATTTTTTTTCTTTGGCATAGCAAAGAGAATGCGTATGTAATGAAATCGGAACTTGCAAAAATTCCTTTTTGGGGATGGTATATGAAGAAAGCTGCGCATATACTGGTTGATCGAAAAGGTGGAACAAAATCAATGAGAGATATGCTGGCCAAAGCAGAATCGATCAAAGAAACATCTCGGTCTATCGTTATATTTCCAGAAGGAACACGAATACCGCCTGGAAATATGGGTGAATTGCACCCTGGGGTAGCTGCATTATATAAACACCTCAATATTTCAGTTGTGCCCGTAGCGGTTAATTCAGGCCTAGTTTGGCCCCGTCGGCAATTAAAGAAGGAGCCGGGAACAATAATAGTTGAGTTTCTAAAACCGATTCAAGCTGGAATGGAAAAAAGAGCATTCTTGACGAAGCTAAGACAAATAATCTCAGAAGCAACGCTCAAACTCGAAAATGAGTCTAGACTTAAAGATAGCTAATTACGATATGCAGCCAAATACCTTTTTTATATATATTTAAGGAATAGAAATATATATCGGGTCTTCATTTTTATTCCAGATGTTATATTTTTTCATTATACCTAAAAATATTTCACTTTGCGAAAATTGATCAAACCACTTTTTAAAAGATACGTATGGCAAACCATCGAACCATTCTTTATCCGTGTTTACGAATTGCCTAACAAAAGGGCCAATAGCGTAATCAGCCAATGCCGGTTTCTTTCCAAAAAGATAATTATTTGTCTCTAACAACTTATCCAGTTCGGCAATAAACTTTTCACCTTCTCCCCTAAAATATTTAGCATCCAAGTCGTCAAACCTATTCGGGTATTTGTATCTGTCTAAATTATATTTAAAATTTCCATCATTCTTCTCAATTAATGCCAACATTTGTTCCAAGTTGCCCCTTTCTGGTAGCAACCAACTGTAGGGATCATTTTTATTTAAAGCCCATAACATAATATCAAGACTTTGATCTATAACTCCGAGATGCGGAACTTCTAAAATAGGTACGGTCGCTTTTGGTGAGACTTCAATTAATTCGGGAGGTTTATCCCTGAGTAATACCTCACGTAACTCATAAGCTTGCATACTAACACTTAGCGCCATTCTCGCTCTCATAGCATATGGACATCTTCGAAAACTGTAGAGAATCGGTGGCTGAGTCATTTCTTTATTGGATCTGTACTCTTTGATAGTTTCCTCGCTCCCAGATGTTTATCTTTACGTTTTTCCGCTAACTCAATTTGCTTTTGTCGTTCTGCGAAGCGACCCCTTCTCTCTTCAGATATTTTGCCAAAACACTTAGGGCAACTTATCCCGAGGCGATAATAAGGTGATAGCTTATCTTCTTCACTAATTGCATTACGACACGCGTGGCAAAGATCGTAAGGCCCAACTTTCAAACCATGACCAACAGATACTCGCTGGTCAAAGACAAAACACTCACCACGCCACAAACTTTTTCCCTTCTGAGTCGTCTCAAGATATTTTAAAATTCCTCCTTCAAGGTGGAAAACATCTTTAAAACCAAGTTCTTTCATAAAAGCTGTTGATTTTTCACATCTAATTCCACCGGTACAAAACATAGCAACCTTTTTTCTTCTAAACATTGCTTTATTTTTCTTAATCCACTTAGGTAATTCTCTGAACGAGTTTGTTCCAGGGTTAATTGCATCAGAAAAAGTACCAATCTCAACTTCATAATTATTTCTTGTATCTATAACAATTACATCTGGATCAGAAATTAAATCGTTCCAGTCTTCTGGTTTTACATAAGTTCCCGTAATGTTGCTGGGGTTAATATTATTAACACCCATCGCCACAATTTCACTTTTCAGTTTCACCTTCATTCTAAGAAAAGGTGGCTCTTCAGAATAAGACTCTTTGTGAACCAAATTCTTTAGACGTTCATCGCTGCGAATAAAACCTAATATATCAGAAATCGCACTAGCGGATCCTGAAATTGTTCCATTTATACCCTCATTAGCCAATAAAATTGTACCCAAAAGGTCTAAGCTGTTACACTTGTCTAGTAATAAAATTTTATATTCTGCAAGATCATCCAGTTTAGCGAAATGATAAAATGCCGCGACGCAAATCTTAGGCATCTGGATGTTCGCCTGAAATAGCCATTTTGATATCTGAATTAGCTTTTTGCAGGACTTCCCCCCATCTGCCAGATGTTGCTCCACCGTCAATAATTAGATCTTGAGCGGTTATAAAGCTAGCTTCATCACTACATAAAAATAAAACTGCATTTGCTATATCCTCTGATGCACCAGCCCGAGGAATAGGTTGGCGGCTTTCAAATACTTTCGCTACTCTTATCGCAACATCATCTGCTTCGCTGTCTGTCATTCCTCTACTTTTCCCAAATATACCTGTCGCAATGCCACCGGGGGAGACTGTATTAACACGAATGTTGCTCTCCGCTACCTCAATAGCCACACTTCGTGTTAAACTAACCACGGCTGCTTTGAGAGCGCTATACAAGTGTGAAGAAAAACCCCCCAAAGTAGCAGCAACACTAGCATTTGCCACAATAGACCCACCACCGCTCGATTTCATTTCTGGTATCACATGTTTATAACAGAAAAATACGTTTTTAACCAATATATCAACCGCACTTTCAAACTCACTAACTTCAATATCTGTAATACTTTTTAAGACACCGCCGGCGCCAGCATTCGAAAAAAATGCGTCTATTCTCCCAAACCGATCAACAGTTCCCGAAACAAGATTTTTAATATCAACTTCTTTAGTCACATCAGTTTCAATAAAAAAAGAGCGGTCTCCGAGTTTTTTTTGAATTGATCTGCCTTCGTCAACACGCCTCGCGGCCAAGACGGTAATAGCGCCTTCGTCTATAAAACGTTCAGCAGTTTTAAGTCCGATTCCACTTGTTGCACCGGTAATAATAGCCACTTTTTTGTCAAGTCGAAGCATTTTTCCTCCATAAAATTAATATTGCTATTTAATAGAAGTATCAATAGTGGGGGGGGCGTTGTTCATGCTGATGCGACTGACTACTCTCAATAACGCGCAGAACCCTATCCTCTAAACCAACAACTATTCTCGATAATTTATCAATCTGCTCCCATTGTTGCAAAATACTCTCATTAAGATCTGATATAATAGATTCCTGATGCACAAAACGCGTTTCAAGCTCGATAATGCTGGCTTCTATTTCCGACGTACCCATGGTTATAATGTCCTTTATCACACTTTTTATAAAAATATTAAAATCAAGTACAACTAGTATAATGAAATAGCTGAAATATAGAAATACTCAAATAGAATTTAAATTCCTATTTCCATTAATAGCATTACTAGCTAGTTTAAATATCTGTATTTTATAATCGAAAAGACATTATAAAAATAAACCAAGTGCTCTGTACCTAAAACTTAAATAGTTTAAAGTAAAATAATAAGGAGGTGTCTATAAATGAACTGGACTGATCGTCGTCTGCAGTTTAGAGAAATAATGGAAAAACCAATATGTGAAAACCCGGCATCGGTTTTTGATCCAATTTCAGGTCGAATAGCAGAGGAACTTAAATACAAAGTTGGAATTTTTGCTGGATCAATTGCTTCAATGACTATTCTTGGGGATCCTGATTTATTATTAATCACGCTATCAGAATTCTCTGCTCAGGCGCTCCGTATCAGCCGTTCAAATAAATTACCCCTTCTCGTTGATGCAGACCATGGCTATGGAAACGCTCTAAATGTGAAACGAACGGTTGAAGAACTCGAAACATCGGGAGTGGCAGCTTTGACGATTGAAGATACAGAATTACCAGTATCTTATGGAGCTAATAATAACTTGGGTTTACTGGGCATTGACGAGGGAATTGGTAAAATGAAGGCTGCGATTGAGGCTCGTCAAGACCCCAACCTCTCTATTATTGCTAGAACAAGTGCTTTTCAATTATCAAATAATGAGGATGCAATCAGTCGGGCAAAGGCCTATGAAAATATTGGAGTTGATGCCATTTTCTTTGCTGGGATTAGTAAAAAGGAACAACTTGAAGAATTAAGTAATAATACTTCAATACCAATATTTATAGCTCCGAAAGGTAACGAACTCTATGACAATGCTTACCTAGCATCAAAAAATGTTAAAATTTGTCTTCTTGGGCATCACCCCTTTGAGGCCTCTATTCAAGCTGTTTATGATACACTTAAATCGCTCAAAGATGGCATTCCAATGACGGAACTTAATAATATTGCATCAAGAGAATTAATAGATAAAGTAACCAAAAAAGACGAATATGAGGTATTAATAAGGAAATATCTGTAAGCCACATGATTAGATTATTTTTATACTATATTCCTGCAGGGACTAATTTAATTTAGAGATGTAACACCAATGTCAAAATCTTTTTTCCGGAAAGTCGCTTATGGTTTAAATATTGATACGGAGACACCCAGTAGTCCATTAGACTGGGCGATTGGTCAGATTCAAAATGTTGCGCCCATTGTTTGGGGTAGTGAAATTCCAACAGGTAAGAGTTTACTTAAGAAAAATGCTGACTTTATCTACGAGAACCGAAAAGTACTAAGAGCACAATATAAAAATGATGCCCACGGATACAGAGAGGCTCGTCGAAAATTAGGTTATAAGTTGGGAAAAGAGTATCATGAAATCCTAGAATATGCTATTCGTCATAATACTGCTCTGAAAAATAAAGCGCCTGTTTTTGAGAGATTTTTGAGTTTTTGGGCAAATCATTTTGCGATAACAGACAAGAATGAGCTTCCAAACTATAGCACTGGTGCCATGCACAGAGAAATTATACGCCCCGCTCTAACAGGCAGCTTTGAAGACCTTCTCTATAACACAACTACTTCCTGGGCGATGATACATAATCTTGATAATTCTAAATCAATTGGACCAGATTCTAGAAAAGCTCAGCGCCGATTGGAGCGCGGTAAAACCGTTACGATAAATGAGAACCATGCAAGAGAATTACTCGAATTGCATTCGATTTCTCCAAATGCTGGATATACTCAGGATGATGTAATTCAACTGACATATTTGATGACGGGCTGGAGACACCCGTATTCAAAGGATCGGTTAGAATGTAACCCGGTAACCTTCGACTGGCATTTTCATCAACCAGGTACCTTTAAAATATTAGGTAATATTTACGATGACCGAGGCGGAGACGGTGAGTCAATGCTAAGAGATATTATAAAAGATTTAGCCGAACATGAGCATTGTAGAAAATATATATCATTAAAATTATGTCGGTACTTTATTACAGATTACCCAACAGAGGAAATGGTGAAACCAGTTATAAAAGCATGGGAAAACACAAATGGTAATCTCATAAGTATACATGAGGCAGTTCTGAAGCAGGCTTTCAAGTATTCAAAAAATTACCAGAAGTTTCAGAACCCAGAAGATTGGTTTTTGCAAGTTGCTCATTTATGGGACTTATCTTGGCCCGCATCAGAACAGAATATGCAATATAATTTCGAAGATAGACCAAGTAATAAAATGCGTCGAGTAAAAGGTGTTCTTAAGCAACTTGGTCACCTACCTTTCAGACCTAAGCAACCGAATGGGTTTAGTGATCTAGAAGTTGATTGGCTATCTCCAGAATTACTTCTTCGCCGAATTAGTTTGCTTAATACAATCACTAACCGCCGACGCTCTTACAACCAACCAAAACTAAACGCAGAAAAAATACCTGAATTAATTGAGAAAAATTTTGATAATCATCATGAAGTTCTTACGTTAATTACACAAGCTAGTAACGTTTCAGATAAATTCATTTCATTATTTGCCAGTAAATGGATGTTGAGAGCATGACAATATCGAGACGGATATTTTTACGCAATTCTGCTGGGATCGCCATTGGCACTGGAAGCGTTCTTCTCGCGGGTGCTTCAAACTTACTAGGTAATACCGTCAACAATAGAAAGAAATTAGTTATAATAATGGCAAGGGGAGGATTAGACGGGTTAACAGCGGTTCCACCCTCGGATAGCCAACAATACTTCGACGCTAGGCCAAATATTGTCGTTAAGGATCCAATTAAAGTAACAAGTGATTTTGCCTTGCATCCTGAACTAAGATCTTTCTCAAGGTTATGGTCTAAACACAAAGCTGCAATTGTTCACGCGACCAATATACCTTACATGGGACGATCCCATTTTGATGGACAAAATTTGATGGAGAGTGGCGGCCGTGTACCGTATAAAGAGAAAACAGGATGGTTAGGACGAGGCATTGACGAAGCTGGCCTGGAGGGTATTTCTGTTTCACTTCCTATTCCACTCTTACTTCGAGGTAAAAATAATTCTGATAGTTATTTTCCTTCAAGGTTAAAAAAAGCATCCGATGCGACTATGGCGCTATTAACAGAGCATTATAAAAATGATACGAACTTAAAACGAGCCATGGACCGAGTTCAAAATCGGCCGATTTCTATGACCGAAGGTATGATGGGTAAAACTAAAAATCATAAGAACTTTGGTTTTCTATCAAATATAGCTGGCACTCAAATGACTAGGGAGAATGGTCCACAGGTAGCCATATTTGAAGTATTTGGATTTGATACTCACGCTGCTCAAGGAGGCCGAAAAGGCCTTCACGGTGAAAAACTAAGTATGATAGATGATATTTTTGATGGCCTACAAAAAAGCTTGGGTGACCAATTTAATAACACATTAGTCCTAACACTAACTGAGTTTGGAAGAACTTTAAGAGAAAACGGTGGGTATGGGTCTGACCACGGTTATGGAACAGCTGTTCTAATGGCAGGTGGATTAATTAAAGAAGCACAAATCTATTCTGACTGGCCTGGATTAAAATCTACTAATCTTTTTGAGGGTAGAGATTTATTATCAACAATTGATGCGCGGTCCATATACTGCTCTGCCATGTCAATATGTTTTGGCATTGAATTTAAAAGGCTACAAAAAAAGGTTTTTTGGAATGAACCTCTCACTGACCTAACTGAGACTTTATTTAATGCATAAAATAACCAAGTCTCCATGAAACTCGCAAAAACCATACAACTCGATACATCCGATAAGAATATTTTTGAGGTATCAGCAAAGCCAAATGAATGGGCGATATCTGGCACATTTGCGTTCGTTGATGGTAATCCAGATTCTTGGCCGAAAAAACATCAGTTTGCTTTCCAATCAGCGTGGTTAGGCCTTCCGAGTTTTGGCTATTCTACTTTTGTTCAAGTAACTAATATAAAGGAATTCGAATACAAAATTATTATAGAGGATTTAGCGAAAATTTTAATGGACTTTCATAATGCGCCAAATTTTAAAGCAGCTGAACAGGCTGCTAAAGGAGAAATTGATGATATGGTAAGTTTATGTGATCATCCCGATGGAACATTACTCGCAATGGAACGGCAAATTGTAAACGATACAATCACAGAGAGTGTGAGGAAAATCAATACAGATAAAAATATTAAAACATCTAACGCATGGTCAATTGAGAAATAATCAATAAAAAAAAGGGGTTTGAGCGAGTATGCGTGCATTAATAAAACTTATTGTGTTCCTAATTTTTGGCCTCTCGTTAACTATATTTTTTTTTGCTTCGTACGAAGCAGATAACCTGAAAATAAGTTTTAATCCGGACAACATCTCTCCTAATATTTCAGATTATTTGGAAAAACAGGAAAGTGAGTTTCCTAATATTATACCTGGTGTCGAAAAAAGAGTAATTTGGGCCAAATCTAATAAAGAAAGAACTCCTTTTTCAATTGTTTATATCCATGGATTTTCTGCATCTTCCGAGGAAATTAGACCGGTACCCGATAGAATAGCTCAGTCTTTAGAAGCAAACTTGTTTTTCACCCGATTAACTGGTCATGGTCGAGGACAGGATGCTATGGGCCGAACGAGCATTAAAGATTGGATGCTGGATATTGCAGAGGCAATAGAAATAGGTCGTCGTATTGGAAAGCAAACTATTTTAATAGCATCATCAACAGGAGCCACTATAGCAACAGCCGCGGCTTTAGACCCTAAATTAGCTACTCACATACACGGCTTAATATTAATATCTCCAAACTTTGGCATAAATAATGTATTCGCAAGAATGCTAACCTGGCCATCTGCTAGACTATGGGTGCCCCTCATAATTGGCAAGACTCAAAGTAGTAAAATACGCAATAAATTGCACGAGAAATACTGGACCACAAAATACCCAACAGCGGCATTATTTCCAATGGCCGCTTTAGTAGAGAAAGTCACTAAACAAGATTTCTCTAAGATAAAGATCCCAACTTTATTTTATTTTTCCTATCAAGATAAAATCATAGATCCATTTCAAATAAAAAAAATTGCTGGTAACTGGGGCGGGAAAAATAAAATCATAACAGTGAAAATGACTTTAAAAGATGACCTGAATTCTCATATTGTAGCAGGGGATATTGTTTCACCAAAACAGACAGATTATGCCAAAAATAAGATGTTAGAATGGATTAATGCAACTTTCAACTTGGCTCCATAATCTTTTATAGTAAGTGCGACTTTGAATGACTTGATTAAGTTATTGTTATCATGTCATTAGCATAATTCGCTCTACAAACCACCAGCCACCAAACACAGCGATGATAATAGAACCAGGTATTTGTATTACTGAGCGATAATAAATACTATTACCAAACCATGATGCAATTCCAATATAAGCAAGTAATATTATGCCCAATTGACCTATTTCAACTCCAACATTAAATGCTATTAAACTGGTTATAAATTGACCTTGACTGAGCCCAATTTCATTTAAAACAGATGCAAATCCAAGACCATGTAGTAGTCCAAAAATAAATATAACAATCAACCGCGAAGGACCCAATTGGACTCTAAATATATTTTCAATGGCGACGTAACAAATTGATAGCGCAATTAAAAGTTCAACAATCCCAGCAGAGACATCGATTACATTAAAACTAGCAAGGGCAAGAGTCACAGTATGGGCGAAGGTAAAAAGTGTAATTTGCCAAGCTAACTTCGATAATTTATGGCTAAACAGGAATAACCCTAGCACAAATAGAATATGATCAAGACCCTTAGGTACAATATGGGTTATACCCAATTCAATGTATGTTAATACTGTCGAGGCAACAGTAATTGATTTGCTGCCAAGGCGACCAATAGGGCCACTTTTCTGACCTGGTTTCAAATAACCTGTATATAGTTTGTCTTTAGCTATAGTGTCAGATGCAACTTGCCTGACAATTAATGGCCCTAACTTTGGCTCCCAACTAATTCTTATCGTATCACTATCATCTTTCAATTCAGCTGAAAACGTCAGCAAACTATACCTAGGCAGTGATAAATCAGAACTATTCCCAACTTTAACTTTTATTAGTTTCAATGCTAGTGGTTGAGCATTGCTCTCGACAGTTACCATATTAATAAACTTATTGGACTTATCTCTGAATTTTTTTGCTAAAACATTACCTGCAAAAGCGCGGAATGCATCATAATCGAATGAATTTGTTGAAAGGTCAGTATTTTTAATAGATGAAGCATTTATATCAGCTAAAAATATCTCAAGATTTAATTCTAACTTAATTAAAACTTCTTCTGATTTTATTTGAATATCAGCTATTGCGGGTCTAATCTCGTGCGAGCTTAGTCGCGATTGACTGCCCAGCACAATAAACAATAATAAAAGAAAAACTATCTTAATTAGAATTGACGACGGCCTGATGAGATATAATAATTTTTCAGCCATCTAGTGGTACTCACTTGTATATTAAAGGATCAAATATGTTCCCCGTATATGGAAAATTAATAATTTTTGCAAATATTTTTTTTATAATTGCTATCGACATACCTTCTTTAAAGAGTCATGAGTTTTGGATTGAACCGGAAGATTATGTAATAAAAATAGGTAAACCACTGATTGCGAACCTTCGAATTGGCCAGAATTTCAAAGGTGACGATTTAGTTTTTAATGAAAATGACTTTGATACCTTCACAATTATATCAGGCAATAAAAGTAAAAAGGTCACTGGTCGCCTGGGAGATCGCCCGCCATTAAACGAAGTTATGGATAATTTAGGGCTCTCTATTATTGTTCACCAAAGTAAGCCAACATACCTTACTTATTATGATTTTGATAAATTTAAGACTTTTTCGACAGAAAAAGGATA
>JADHRD010000089.1 GCA_016777585.1 Rhodospirillales bacterium
AGTGGATTTGAGACCAAAAGGAGTGACGGGAAAAGAAGCAGAGATTAGTCTTGAGAGAGCCGGGATAACTTGTAACAAAAATGGAATACCTTTTGACCCTGAAAAACCTGCTATAACATCTGGAATAAGACTAGGAACTCCAGCTGCAACGACGAGAGGATTCGGTGTCGATGAATTTACTTTAATCGGGAACTTTATTTCTGACGTACTTGATGGAATGAATTCAAAATCTTCAACGCAAGAACAAGTTGAAAATGATGTTAGATTAAAAGTACGGGAGTTATGCCTAGAATTCCCGATTTATGGAGCTTTTTAACAACGTTTAATTATTATAAAATTATAAAATAAGGGGATATATTATGCGCTGTCCGTTTTGTGGTCATATTGATACACAAGTCAAGGATTCTCGTCCAACAGAGGATAATTCAGCCATTCGTAGGCGTCGTTCGTGCCCTGAATGTGGCGCGCGCTGGACCACTTTTGAGAGAGTTCAACTTCGTGAACTCATAATTAGTAAGAAAAATGAACGCAAAGAACCCTTCGATAGAGATAAATTAGCACGCTCACTAAAGGTGTCTCTTCAAAAAAGGCCTGTTGATCCAGAACAAATAGAAAGGATTGTTAATTCAATTCAACGTAGGCTTGAGAGTTTAGGAGAAAATGAAGTTCCATCTAAAATCATTGGCGAAATGGTTATGGATGTTTTAGCTGATCTTGATTCTGTTGCTTATGTTAGGTTTGCATCCGTTTATAAGAATTTCAGAGAGGCCAGAGATTTTGAGGATTTTGTTGGGAATTTAAGTGACGACTAACCTATCTGCCAAAGAAATGGTAGATAGAGATCATGATTTCATGAAAGTAGCTTTAAGCCTCGCTAATCGAGGTATTGGAAATACCTGGCCAAACCCAAGCGTTGGATGTGTTATCGTAAAAAATAATATTATTATTTCTAGGGGGTGGACACAGCCCGGTGGAAGGCCTCATGCAGAGGTTGAGGCTTTAATGAGAGCGGGATGTAGATCAGATGGTGCAACAGCCTATGTATCCTTAGAGCCTTGCAGTCACTTCGGTGAGACCCCTCCATGTTCTCAAGCTTTAGTTAAAGCCGGCATAAAACGAGTTGTGGTGTCTTCACGAGATCGAGACAAAAGAGTTTCTGGTTCTGGCATTAAATTTCTTAAAAATTCCGGGGTCAAAGTTATTGAGAATGTCTTAATTGACGAATCGGAATTTTTGAACGTGGGTTTTTTTTCAAAAATTATTAAAGGTCGACCGAATCTTACACTTAAATTAGCTACAAGTTTAGACGGTAAAATAGCAACAAAAACTGGAGATAGCAAATGGATTACCGGAACTATAGCTCGTCGATATGGTCATTTCTTGAGAATGAAACATGACGCCGTACTAGTCGGAAGTGGCACAGCATTAATCGATAACCCATTACTAACCTGTCGCATTAACGGTATTAATAATAAAAGGAGAACAAGGATAATTCTCGATGGACAGTTGAGACTTAGTCTTGATAGTCAATTGGTGCAGACAGCCATGGACACCCCAGTAATATTATTTACTAATGATACAAATAAAACAGATCCTAAAAAGATTGATGAATTATTAAAAAAAGGAGTAACAGTCATCAAAAGTCCTTATTCTGTTGAAGGAATTGATTTGGAATATGTTTTAGCAAGACTTACAAAAATTGGAATTACGAGAGTATTGATCGAGAGTGGGGGAAATTTAGCATCATCGTGCTTGAAAGCCAATTTAATTGATGAGATTTTCTGGTTTAGATCACCATCAATTATTGGAAATGATGGATTACCAGCCATACATAATTTGGGACTTGATTCGATAGATAAAGCTTATCGTTATGATAAAAAATCCAGTATGTTTTTTGGTGACGACGTCATGGATCATTTATTGCCAATTAATTAGAGGAAAAAAAATGTTTACTGGGATAATAACAAATACTGCAAAAATTGCAAAGATTGAACAACGTAAAGATAGAAGGTTTGTTTTTGATACTGGTGTTGAGTTGATAGATTTGGAAATAGGTGGATCAATAGCTTGTTCGGGAGTGTGCCTTACAGCCGTTGAAATTGGTGACCAAACATTTTCTGCCGATGTATCAAACGAAACTCTCTCTGTTACAACATTAAATTCTTGGAAAGTTGGCACAAACATAAATATTGAGCGAGCTTTACGAGGAATGGACGAGTTAGGGGGGCATCTGGTTTCAGGTCATATTGATGGGATAGCAAAAATAAATTCAATAGAGTCAGATGGAGGTTCTAAACGATTTGAACTAAAAATACCGCATAATCTAAGTAAATTTATTGCCGAAAAGGGGTCCGTATGTGTTGACGGAGTCTCACTTACGGTTAATAAAGTAAATAATCAGATTTTTAGTATCAATATTATTCCTCATACATTAAACAATACAATTTTTGAATTCTACAAACTCAATGACTTTGTTAATATCGAAATAGACTTGATAGCACGTTACGTTGCAAATGCCCTTGAAAAAACTTAAATAACTGTGAGTAAATAAAAACATGTTATCTAAAAGCAATGTAAACAAGCATCTTTCAACGATAGATGAAATCATTGATGAAGCTCGAAATGGGCGGATGTTTATCTTGGTAGATGATGAAGATCGAGAGAATGAGGGCGACCTTGTTATTCCCGCTCAGATGGCGACCCCAGATGCGATAAACTTTATGGCAACATATGGAAGAGGTCTAATTTGTTTAACATTAAGTCAAAAAAGAATAAGAGAACTTGGCTTGCCAGCAATGATAAGTAATAACAAAATGCGTCATCAGACAGCATTTACGATATCAATAGAGGCGAAGGAGGGTGTTACAACGGGAATTTCTGCTGCTGATAGGGCTAGGACTATTGCTACCGCAATCGATTCGAACAAAGGTTCAGAAGATATTTCATCACCAGGTCATATATTTCCTCTGGCTGCCAGGGATGGTGGTGTTTTAGTGAGGACGGGTCACACGGAAGCCTCAGTGGATATCTCGCGTCTAGCTGGGTTGGCACCCGGCGGAGTTATATGTGAGATTATGAAAGATGATGGATCGATGGCGAGGTTACCGGACTTAGTTGATTTTGCGCAACAGCATAATTTAAAGGTTGCGACAATCGCTGATTTGATAAAATACAGGTTAAAAAATGATCGAATTGTAAAACCTAGCTTTACTTCTGAACTTAAAACAATTTCTGGTGGAAGCTTTAAGTCAGTAGTATTTGTTAACCAAGCAGATAATAGTGAACATCTTGCATTAATTAAAGGCAAGATAAAAAACGATAAACCTACTTTAGTTAGAATGCATTCGATCAATGTCTTTGATGACATTTATTCAGCGGAAAAAATACTGGAATTGCATAAAGCGATTGAAATTATTGATCGTGAGGGAAGTGGAGCAGTGGTGATGTTACAAAATCCCAACCCAACGATTATAAGTGAGCGCCTTAAAATCAATCAGGAAGAATCTCAACCAACATTTAGAGGTTATGGGATTGGAGCTCAAATCTTACTCGAGCTCGGCATTAATGAAATGATAGTTCTCTCCAACACCGAGCAAACATTAATTGGGCTTGAAGGATACGGACTTACGATAGCAGAAAGAAGAGCAATCAAATTAAATAGAGATTCGATTATACCTGTTAGGAATAGTTTTTATGAGTGATTTTGAGAAAATAAATAATATAGCTTTGATTGAGGCTAGGTTTTATTCAGATATTGCAGATGAACTGGTGAATGGTGCAAAAAATATTGCTGAAAATAATGGTTTTTTAATCCATCGAATTGAGGTTCCCGGCGTATTTGAAATTCCAGCTGCGTTAAATAAAATATGGAATTCTGGATCCTTTTCTGGTGTTGTAGCATTGGGTTGCGTCATTAGGGGTGAAACTGATCATTATGATCATATTTGTAGGGAAGTTAGCAGAGCGCTTATGGATCTGTCAGTAAATCACGGTATTCCTATGGGATTTGGTGTTCTTACTTGTGAGAACTATGAACAAGCAAAAGTACGATCAAGTATAAAGGAACGTGATATCGGTGGAAGAGCAACATTGGCATGCATTGAGATGATAAGAATTATGGAAGATAGTTAAAAAATGTCAGGAAAAAGAGGTGCAAAATCAAATCCTCAAAGCTCAGCCATGGCGCGTTTAACAGCTGTTCAAGCCCTTTACGAAATAGAAATGACAAGCACCTCCATTGATAATATTTTTAAAGACTTCATCGAGCGGCGATGGGATAACAATATGATCCTTGATAAAATTACCGATGATAGTAGCAAGTTAGCGCTGCCCGACAAAAAAAAATTTACTGCAATAATAAGAGGCGTCATTATCAATCAAGGCAACATTATTAGAATTTTGGATAAAGCAGTGTCTAAAAACATTTATTTTGATAAATTAGACACCCTTATAAAATCTATTTTACTATGTGCAACATATGAGATTTGCTTTGAAAACTTAACACCAAATAAAGTTATACTCAATGAGTACCTAAACATCACGAAGGCTTTTTACGAGCAAAATGAGTCATCACTGGTCAATGGGGTGTTAGACCGCATTGCGAAAATATACGAAAAAAAAATATAAAATATAGGGTTATATTGGATTAATAACTATGAAAACCCAAGCAGCGGAATTTAATTTAATAGAGAAATATTTTTTGCCTCTTTCAAATGGAGGTGCGGGTGCCTTTAACTTAAAAGATGACGCAGCTTCTCTTGATTTGCCGGCAAATCAAAGTTTAATTGTAACAACAGACGCACTTGTTGAAAACGTTCATTTTCTGTCTTCAGATGCTCCCGAAGATATAGCGGCTAAGTTATTATCTGTAAATCTATCAGATTTAGCGGCTATGGGAGCAAAACCATTATCATACAACCTTATACTAGGTGCATCAAAGAATATAACAGAACGCTGGATAAAATTGTTTTCTGATAGCCTCGCAACTGAGCAAAGAAAATACTCCATTTCTCTAATTGGAGGCGATACCGTTAGATCAAACGGGCCGTTATTTCTTGGGATAACGGCGATGGGTTTTTTAGAAAAAGGAACCGAGTTGAGGAGATTTGGGGCAAAGGTTACTGATGACATTTGGGTTTCAGGTGTTATCGGAGACGCGGCTGCTGGACTTAAAATAGCTAAAGGAGAGTTAGGCGTTGCTAACAATGATTATGAGCAGTATCTTTTATCAAAGTATAGAAGACCGATTCCACGGATTGAACTAGGATTAAAGTTAAAAGGTATAGCAAATGCAACAATCGACGTATCGGATGGTTTGATATCAGATTTGGCACATATCTGTCGATTCTCAAAACTTGGTGCAAAAGTATTTTTAGATTCCATACCAATCTCAGAAGCACTTGTTGAAGTTGTAAAAGTTGATAGAAATTATTATGAGTTGGTGTTGAATGGAGGCGATGACTTTGAGCTTTTATTCACTGCTGACAAGTCTAGCTACGATGAGATCTTAAGTATTTCCAGTAATCTTGAAGTGCCCATTACCAAGATTGGAGAACTTAACAGATTGGATAGGATTAATATTTTAGATTCTGATGGGGTCGGTTTTAACCTTAAGAAATCTGGTTATTCACACTTTTGAACGTTCAACTCAGAATCATATAGAAAAATACACATTACTAGAAACAAACAACCAAAACCTTAAATAAAGTTAAATAAAAATAATGCGCAAAATAATTATTATCTTTTTCGCTATTACTATTCTTATAGGGAGCGGAAGTTTCGCTATTATGCAACAGTTAGATATAGGCCCGTTTGCCAAAATTGATACTGAGGATAAAATAAAGACTGACCCAACTTATTTTGTAAGTATGGACCCATTAGTAATTCCAATCATTCAAGGTAATACAATAGCGGCGACAATCAAGTTAGAGCTTAAGATAGAAGCAAAATTAGAATTCAAAAATAAAATTAATAGGGAAATTACGAGATTAAAAGATGCATATGTTCGCGATTTACATTCATTTTTCCCTCGCTTAATGAGTGACCAGACAGAGTTAGATATTGACGCATTAAAAAAGCGTTTAAAAAAAATTAGCAATCGCGTTTTAGGCGCTGGATTAATAATCAGTGTGGAGATTGATTCGGCATCAAATATTTAAAAGCTTAGTAAATTTCTATGAGTATGATTTTCAGTTGATTTTTCCTCTTCGGTCTGTCATGTTCCGCCCCTAAAATTCAGTTTTGAATTTTATGTTTCGAACATAAGGAAGAATATTTTCTTTGTCATTACTTCAATTAAATGAGGGTAAAACAACATGACTAATGTTTCAATGTTGATCATAGGATGCGGGTTCATTGCCATCCTATATGGAATTTATGCAATTAGATCAGTCCTTGCTGCTCCTGCGGGAACAGACAAAATGCAAGAGATAGCAGCAGCTATTCAAGAAGGTGCTAGTGCGTATCTGAATAGACAGTACACCGCAATTGCAATAGCTGGTATAGTTATTGGAATAATTTTAGGATTATTACTAGGCTGGATAGCAGCTATTGGATTCGCGATAGGTGCAATTTTATCAGGAATAGCTGGTTATATTGGCATGAATGTGTCTGTAAGAGCTAATGTAAGAACAGCTGAGGCAGCAAGATCTTCAGGTTTGGCAGAGGGATTATCTATTGCATTTAAGTCTGGAGCTGTAACAGGAATGCTCGTTGCAGGCTTGGCTTTATTGGGAATAATCGTTTACTGGTTAGCACTTAAGGACATGGTTGATTCTTCCACTAAGGAAGGTATGAGGCACGTCCTTGAGGGTTTAGTTGGATTAGCTTTTGGAGCTTCACTGATATCTATATTTGCTCGTCTTGGTGGTGGTATTTTTACAAAAGGCGCTGACGTTGGCTCAGACTTGGTTGGAAAAATAGAAGCAGGAATACCGGAAGATGACCCAAGGAATGCAGGTGTTATTGCTGATAACGTAGGTGATAATGTCGGAGACTGTGCGGGTATGGCTGCCGATCTTTTTGAAACTTATGTAGTGACAGTAGTTGCTACAATGCTTCTTGGAGCAGCCTTTTTCACTGGGACTGTGCAGGATACAATGATGAATCTCCCACTAATGATTGGTGGTGTAAGTATAGTTGGTTCAGTAGTGGCTACTTTTTTTGTTCGCTTAGGTTCTTCGAATTCTATCATGGGAGCGTTATACAAAGGTTTTTTTGCAAGTGTTATCATTTCAGCTATTTTGATAGGGGTAGTAATAGAATGGCAGGTGGGTTTTAGCTCCGAGTTTATGTCGCAAGGCAATAAAATTACGGGAATGGATCTATTTATATCTGCACTTGTTGGGCTCGGTGTCACTGCTCTCATCGTTTGGATAACAGAGTATTATACAGGCACTGAATACAGACCAGTAAAAAGTATTGCTAAAGCCTCAGAGACCGGCCATGGCACAAACGTTATTCAAGGTTTAGCTGTTTCTATGGAGGCAACCGCGATGCCAGTTGTTGTGATTTGCGCTGGTATTATAATTTCGTTTGTTACAGCCGGTTTATTTGGATTAGCGTTAGCAGCAACTTCAATGCTCGCACTTGCAGGAATGGTGGTCGCGTTGGATGCTTTTGGACCCGTGACAGACAATGCCGGTGGCATTGCGGAAATGGCAGATCTTCCCGAAGATGTGAGAAAAACGACTGACGCTCTAGATGCTGTAGGTAATACGACTAAAGCTGTAACAAAGGGTTATGCTATTGGATCTGCAGGGTTAGCAGCGCTAGTTTTATTTGCAGCATTTACACAAGACCTTAATTTACTTTTTCCAGATTTAAAAGTTAGTTTTTCTCTGGATGATCCTTATGTGGTAGTTGGTTTATTTATCGGTGGAATGATCCCTTATCTATTTGGTGCAATGGGAATGATGGCCGTCGGTCGAGCAGGTGGTTCAATCGTGGAAGAAGTTCGTCGGCAATTTCGCGAGATCCCGGGCATAATGGAGGGAACTGCGAAACCTGAGTATGGAAAGTGTGTAGATATCTTAACTAAATCTGCCATAAAAGAAATGATAGTTCCATCACTTCTCCCCATAGCAGCTCCATTTGTAATATATTTTGCGATTAATGCATTTGCAGGACAGGCAGCGGCATTTTCTGCTTTAGGAGCATCTTTAATGGGAGTTATTATCACTGGATTATTTGTTGCACTTTCGATGACTTCAGGGGGCGGCGCTTGGGATAATGCAAAGAAGTACATAGAGGATGGCAACCATGGTGGAAAAGGCTCAGAGGCTCATCATGCGGCTATAACAGGTGATACTGTTGGTGATCCGTATAAAGATACGGCAGGACCAGCTGTTAATCCTTTGATAAAAATAATGAATATAGTGGCTATTTTACTTCTAGCAATATTCGCTGGATAATATTAAATTTTATTTAAAGGGCATCATTACAAAGTTAATGATGCCCTTTTTTTAATTGTAGCAAATTTATTTCTACTCGTTACTATTTTCAAACCGTCCTACATTCCCGAAAATTTGTTTAAGGATGGTCATTTCTTTTCCGGCTGTTGGTGTAATCCGGTCAACCATTTCAATCTTCTCTCCATCTTTCAACGATAATTGTGTAATTTTCTTTACAATTTCGCGTTTATCAAATTGAATAATTAAAACCTTACGTTTTACTGTCTCGGGGTGAAAGAATGCCCTCGTTGATATTTTTTCACTTACATAATACCAATCATTATCATTAAAGGTCGCTTTTGTCGATGGAGATCCTAGTAATTCAAGAACTTCGTTTTTTGAGACTTGGCCAACTTCGATATTAGCAACTAAATCGGGGTCAGGAAGATTTCCAGTGGTTATTGTCTTATTCGAACAGGACTGTAACATTATAAAAATAACCATTAGATTTATCCGTAATAAATTAGAATTTGTAAATAAAGAATCATTGCTACGATAAGCCAAAAAAAATACCTCTAGTTTATG
>JADHRD010000090.1 GCA_016777585.1 Rhodospirillales bacterium
AAATAGTAGGTAAAGTGTCATTAGCTTAGTTAAAGAGGCGGGGTAATTACGAGTATTTTGGTTTATTGCTGAAAAAACAAAACCGGTTTTAGCGTCTACCACCATCGAAGCATATTTAGTTTCTGCATATGACGGGAATAAAATACCCACGCTCATTAAAATAAATAAAATACATAATCGTGGTTTGATAATTTTAAGCATATTACATGAAAATCCTATAGCCATAATAAACCATTTATCATTTAGAATGCAATCTCATCATAAAATTTAATATTTATTAATTATGCCGGTTACTGCTCATTAAAATTAATATCGAAAATGAAAACTAATCAGAAGTAATTGCATTTCCTTATTTTTATTCGTTATACTTAACCTAACGCTGTAAACAAACAATTAGCGCTATTGAGATCATTGATATGCTAAGGTTTATAAATTATCTGATGATTTTAAATTTTCTTCTTCTTGCAGCTTGTTCATACAATAATAAAGAAGATCAATCACCGTTAGCTCGAAAGTTATCGTGGTTTAGTTATCTTGCCAGTGATGATATTAGAGCGAATTGTGGAAAAACTGTCGTTAACCAGTTTCGTTTTGTGTATAATGCTATGTATCTTGAACAAGTGAGAACTTATGATTTAGAGCCAATTCGTGGAAATCTCTCCAGAATAAAAATGAAAATAACACAAAAAGCAGAATTATCTCTTCTGGAAATAGACGCAAAAACGATGGATTTTTTAAAGCCGTGGAGGCCTATTAAGTCGAATACTGATATAAGAAAAATAGATGTTGAATTATTAACGAAAAGTTTGGAAAGTGGTAATTTTTTCTCACCTAATGAGAGCGTTACACGCTTACCGTCAAAAGATTTTTACTGGTTAGTTACAGCTTGCGTAAGCGGAGTATTTTTTCAAAGAGCTTACTTGTGGCCAGAGTATAACTTTGACGATATTGGTTTTATATCACTATTAAAATCATGGGATTTTTCTAATATCGCATATAATCCGCCAAGAAAAACTGACTTATTTAATATTTATGGTACTAAGGATAAAGAAAAATATTCAAACAATTTTAATGTTATTCTCGATAAAGGCACTCTTTTAATAGGATCTCCGTAATTATTAAAAAATATATATGGTATTCATTTCTGTTAGAAAAATTAAAGTTAAAGATATGTTAATTATCTAATAATTTAATCGATTTCATAGTATTGCAATTACAGATAAGTAAGACTAATTAGATATCAGTAGAATTTAATTACGTTAGAGAAATTTAAAAAACGATGAAAAGAGATGATGAAATTGACGATGACTTGGATCGTGGGGTAGCGGTAAAAAGTAGGACAAAAACCGAGAAGCCATCGATGTACAAAGTGCTGTTGTTAAATGATGACTATACGCCGATGGAATTTGTTATCCATGTACTAGAGCATTTTTTTTCCAAAAGCCAAGAAGAAGCAACCAAGATTATGATGCATGTCCATCAAAAAGGAGTTGGGGTCTGTGGAGTTTTTACCTATGAAATAGCTGAAACTAAAGTCAATCAGACGATGGATCTCGCACAACAACATCAACACCCTCTTCAATGTACAATAGAAAAGGATTAGTTTGTTAATCAAACTAAGGTAATCATAGATGCTCTCCAGAAATTTAGAACAAAGTTTACATCGAGCTTTAGCCTTGGCTACAGAAAATAATCACGAATACGCAACTTTAGAGCACTTACTTCTAGCTTTGACAGAAGATACAGATGGGATCTCCGTTTTGCGGGCTTGCGGTGTTGAGTTGGAAAAGTTGAGGCAAGATTTAAAAGGTTTTATAAGTAATGATTTAACGGATCTTTTATCCGCAAAGTTATCAGAGCCTAAGCCTACCGCGGGATTTCAAAGAGTTGTTCAACGCGCAGCAATTCATGTTCAATCGTCCGGTAGGGAAGAAGTAACTGGAGCAAATGTGTTGGTCGCGTTGTTTTCCGAGCGTGAGGCTCATGCCGTATATTTTTTACAAATGCACGACATGACAAGGCTGGATGCTGTGAATTATATTTCGCATGGAATTGCAAAAGTGCCAGGTCACTCTGAGAAAAACGAAGGAATTGATTCTGATGCCTTGGATAGTGATGAAAATATATCAAAAAATGGTACTGAAGCTCTCGATGCATACTGCGTGAACCTTAATCAGAAAGCAATTGATGGAAAAATAGATCCTTTAATTGGTCGCCAGTCAGAGATCGATCGAACTATTCAGGTGCTGTGTCGCAGATCTAAAAACAATCCCCTATACGTTGGTGATCCGGGTGTTGGAAAAACTGCTATCGCTGAAGGCTTGGCTCGTAGGATTGTTAGTAATGACGTACCTGAGGTATTAAGGGAAAATGTTATTTATTCCTTAGACATGGGAACACTTTTGGCTGGTACTAGATATAGAGGAGATTTCGAAGAGAGAATTAAAGCTGTGTTAAATGAATTAGAAAACATGCCACACTCCGTTTTATTTATTGACGAGATACATACCGTCATTGGAGCTGGTTCAACAAGTGGGGGGTCTATGGATGCATCGAATCTCTTAAAGCCATCCCTTCAGAACGGTGCTCTTCGTTGCATTGGTTCTACCACTTACAAGGAGTATCGTGGTTATTTTGAAAAAGACCGAGCTCTTGTGAGAAGATTCCAAAAAATCGACGTCAAGGAGCCTTCAATTGAAGATGCTGTAAAGATTTTAAGGGGCTTGAAACCTTATTATGAGGAGCATCATAAAGTTAAATATACCCTTGATGCTCTAAGGCAAGCTGTAGAGTTGGCGGCTCGCTACATCCACGATCGCAAGTTACCTGATAAAGCTATTGATGTTATAGATGAAGTTGGTGCTTCACGAATGTTACTGCCCGAGGGAAAAAGAAAAAAAACTATTACTGTCAGAGACGTGGAGAACGTTATTGCCACAATGGCCAGAATACCACCTAAATCAGTTTCTCGGAACGATAAAAAAATTCTAGCAAATTTAGAGCGAGATTTAAAAACTATGGTATTCGGACAAGATAGGGCTATAGATGAATTATCTAGCGCTATTAAGCTAGCAAGAGCTGGATTGCGTGATCCACAAAAACCGATTGGTAATTATTTATTTTCTGGGCCTACTGGCGTTGGAAAGACTGAGGTGGCCCGACAGTTATCTCGTTCAATGGGTATTGAACTTGTTAGGTTTGATATGTCCGAATACATGGAACGACACACGGTATCAAGATTGATTGGTGCGCCCCCAGGTTATGTTGGATTTGATCAAGGTGGATTATTAACTGACTCCATAGATCAACAACCACATGCTGTGCTACTACTCGACGAAATAGAGAAAGCACACCCTGATTTATTTAATATTCTTTTGCAAATCATGGATCATGGAAAACTTACAGACAATAACGGTAAAAGTATTGATTTTAGAAACGTCGTTTTAATAATGACAACCAACGCTGGAGCGGCGGAGATGGCAAAGCCTTCAATCGGTTTTGAGCGCTATGATCGAGAGGGAGACGACGAGGAAGCGATAGAAAAATTGTTTAGTCCAGAATTTAGAAATCGTCTAGATTCCATCGTATCATTCGATAACTTATCAAAAAACGTTATGAACAAAGTAGTAGATAAATTTGTAATGGAGCTAGAATCACAATTGAGTGATAGAGATGTAACAATATCTCTAACAGATCAAGCTCGTACTTGGTTAGCTGAGAAGGGCTTTGATAAGAGATTTGGTGCTAGGCCTTTGGCCAGGGTTATTCAAGACTTTATTAAAAAGCCTCTTTCTGAAGAACTGCTTTTTGGAGAGCTTACAGTGGGTGGAAGTGTTAAAGTCAAGGTTAAGAATAAAGTTCTTGAATTTGAGTATATTTCAGGTGTTCCATCTGATCGAGCTAAATCAAAAAATAAAAAAATTCTTCTATCAAAGTAAGCGACTTTTTGTAAGTTTTAAATTGAACTATTATTTTACTCTTGTATAAGACTTTACTCTTATATAAGAGTTGTGTATCTGTGAATGGTAAATGTTTCTTTTAAAAGGGGGGGTATCAAGTTGTTTTCAAAATTTAATCAAGTTTTAGCAAAGTCTGCCATAGCCGTTTGTTTGGTAGCAGGCCTGTCAATGACTAATCAGTCCAAGGCAACTGAAGTTATTAATCTAACAGCGATAGATGGTTATTCATCAAAATCAATGTGGGTAAGAGAGTTTATTAATTTTTATATTCCTGAAATCAATAAAGGATTAGCAAAAACTGGTAATTATAAAATAAAATGGAACCAAGCTTGGGGTGGGCAAATAGTTAAACCAAAGGGCGTTTTAGGTGCATTGCAAAAAGGACTTGGAGATATAGGTGTAGTAACAACTGTTTTTCACAGTGATAAAGTTCCTTTGCAAATGGTAGCTTATGCAACACCATTCGTAACCAATGATCCTTTGCTTTTGGCAAAAACAGTTGATGGATTAGTTGAAAAACATCCCCAATTTAAAGCTGCTTTTAAAAAATTTAATCAGCATTATTTAACAAATGGGGCGGTTTTGGCCACCTATAATATATTCTCTAAAAAACAAATAAAGACCATGGGAGATATGAAGGGTGTTAAAATCGGAACAGCTGGATTAAATGCGCTTTGGTTAAAAAACACTGGTGCGGTCGCGGTTAAAGGGAGCTTAGTAAAATATCATAATTGGCTTGGTCGTGGGGTTGTTGGAGGTATTATGCTTTGGACGGAGTCGGTTGTTAACCGAAAGATGTATGAAGTTGCACCTTATATGCTTAAATCGGATCTGGGAACTGCTAACTCCAAGGCTATCACGATGAATATCAAATCATGGAATAAACTTCCTGGTGAAGTAAAAAAAGTGATAAGTACAGCATCAATTGCGTATCGAGATCAATTGGCTCGCGTAGCTATTGACGTTGCTACAAAGAAACGAGCAGCCTTTTCAGCGAAAGGCGGAACTGTAAGTATTCTTAGTCAATCTGAAAGGCAAAAATGGGCGAAAACCATGCCAAACACGGCGATAGCATGGGCTGATAGATTAGAGAAGAAAGGGATTCCTGGAAAGTCTATATTGACTGAATATATGGATTCAATGCGTGCTGCTAATCAGCCAATTCTCCGCCAATGGGATAAAGAATAGTAATCAGACGTATTAAAGAGATTTAATTAATATGTCGACACAATTAATCAATGAGGCGCTACCTGGCGGTAGCGCCTTTAATAAGACATTAGATCGTACGCTGACCATAATGAATACTTTGGGTTCGCTTTGGGTCTTTGTTTTGATGATTATGATAGATGCTGATGCGTTATCACGGACGTTTTTTAATCATCCATTCCACGGTGTAACCGAACTTGTTGAATTCTCGATAATTGGGATTGTGTTTTTGCAACTTGGAGACGCAACTCGAAGAGGTCGTCTAACTAGATCTGATGGCTTCTTTAATTTTGTAACCAATCGAAAACCAAATGTCGGCAGTAAAATGGCGTCAATTTTTGATTTTCTTGGTGCAGCTTTCTTTTTTATTGTTCTATGGGGAGCTGTTCCAGATCTTTATGATGCTTGGGTTTATGATTATTTTGTTAGTGAAGAGGGGCTTTTTACGGCACCTAAGTGGCCAATTCGGGTTGTTATTGTCTTAGGTTGCTTAGTTACGTTTCTTCATTTTTTGAGAATGAGCATTTATTACATCAGTAAAAAATCGAATTAGAATTCAATAATATGAAAAAAGAAGAGTAATTTAATGACAGGTCTTGAAGTAGGCATTATTTCAGTTATTTCAATCGTTATTTTGATTTATCTTGGTATGTATATTCCCGTTGCATTAGGTTTAGTATCTTTTGTTGGTGTTCTGATTATAAAAGGGAATTATGATATTGCGGTTGCTCTCCTTACCGAAGCAATTTCTGATACGGTTTCAGAATATGTTTATGCTTCTGTTCCGCTTTTTGCGCTAATGGGGCTCATTGTGAGTAAAGCTGGCATAGGCAAAGATGTTTATGAAGTTGCTAACTTTGTATTTTATCGTATTAAAGGTGGGCTAGGGATAGCTACGGTAGCGGCAAATGCAATTTTTGCCTCAGTAACAGGATCTTCGATAGCTTCTGCGTCAGTTTTTACACGTGTCGCTGTGCCTGAAATGCAGAGATTTGGGTATAAACCAAGGTTTACGGTTGGTGTTGTCGCAGGGAGTTCTGTTTTAGGAATGCTGATACCGCCAAGCGCTATGCTAATAATTTATGCGATCGTAACTGAACAATCGATTGGGCAAATGTTCGTCGCCGGAATTATCCCTGGGATATTACTTTCGATTGCATTTTCAATTCTCATCTTAATTTTGGCGTATGCTGTTCCAAGTTGGGTCGGTGGCGTTGAAGCTAAGGACGTAGCTAACGAAGATTGGGCAAAAATGACTTTTTGGGTGTTGATAAAAAAGTTATTCCCAATAGTCCTCTTAATATCTGTCGTATTAGGCGGTATTTATGGCGGTATTGTGACACCTGTGGAGGCGGGTGCCGCTGGCGCTTTGACAGCACTAATAATCGCTGTTGCGAAATGGGCTATTAGTTGGGAGGACCTGTGGGAAGTTCTAGTTGAAACAGGTTATATTGCAGCAACAATTTTATTCTTAATAATCACAGCTACGATGTATAACCGAATGCTTGGAGTTGCGGGGCTTCCAACCCAATTTGGTGAGTGGCTAACGAGTATGGATTTAACAATCGGTCAAATAATGACGCTATATGTTATATTACTTCTATTGTTAGGAACGATATTAGATACAGCATCGATCATTTTAATAATAGTTCCTTTGTTTTTGACTGCATTAGACTCTTTCGGAATTGACCTAGTGTGGTTTGGCATAGTAACCGTAGTTGGGGCGGAAATTGGACTGTTAACCCCACCTCTGGGGATTTCGTGTTTTGTTATTAAAAGTACTATCAATGATCCTAATATCTCGCTGTTTGATATTTTTACGGGAGCATTTCCATTCGCAGTTACCATGTTATTGACACTTATTATTTTTATAAATTACCCAATTTTGAGTACATATTTGTTACAGTTTGGGCTAATGTAATAAATAAGAAAGAAAAATGTTATCGACCAAGATTGTGTTCCAATAAATTAATCGTAGTTTTTGTCAATTTATTATCGTAAACTTAGCGATTTATTGTATTACTGGGGCGATCCAACCCACCATTAATCCAAAGGCCACATGTACCTTTAAACTCGTAAGCCAGGCGAGTGGATGGATATGTGAGAGCATAAAACCTTCTTTTAGATAAATTGGCACATAGAAGATTCCAGAGATAAACCACAATATTATGCCCCAAATTGCACCTTTTAAAAGGGCCGGAGATAATGGAATTAGATTTTCTATAAAATTGACTGGAATAAATTGGTGCGTATACGAAGAATACAATAGGGCAAAAAATATACCATTAACGTAAACGATTGCCATTCCTGGCCAATACGGCGTATTTGGGGCATCTACACCTGCACCAGGTGCAACATTTTTCTCAAATGATCTCGCAAACGTTAAATTCGCCATGGGTCGACTGAAGTCAAGACGTGGCAAGCCTAAGCTGTCTGCCCAGCACGACAACATCATTAAGGCATATGTACCCATAATTCCGGCAAAAGCCGACATTGCAAAAAACTCTATATCCATTTTACACCTATTGAACCAATTTTATGTTGATAATCTTACATAATGTTAAAACATCTAAATGATAATTACTAGATTAAAAGAATTTTGTTTTACTTAATGATATTTTAAATTTTCAGTATTTTTCTGATCGGAATGGAGAGTATCTCATTAGTTCAGAGATTTGGTAGTCAACTTCCTTACGCTCACGTTCTAAGAAGCCTTCTATAGCCGCAGAAAGAGAGTCATTTTTAATCCAATGCGCGCTGTAGACTTCTCGTGGAAGATATCCGCGTTGGATCTTATGTGGACCTTGAGCCCCAGCTTCAACCCATTTTAACTTATTGTTTATAGCATATTCTATTGCTTGATAATAGCATGCTTCAAAGTGTAAAAATTTGAAGTCTTGCGAGCAGCCCCAATTACGACCAAAAATTGTTTCAGAGCCTAGGAAGTTTAGAGCTCCGGCAACGGGATTATTATTATGTTCAGCCAAAACTAACATGGCTAAATTAGACATTGTCTCCCCTAATATAGAGAAGAAATCTCGGGTTAAATAAGATCTTCCCCATTTACGGTCGATTGTGTCTGTATAATATCCGTAAAAAATATCCCACTTTTCCTCGGAAAGTTCGTCTCCCGTTAAACAAAATAGCTCAATGCCCTCTTCACAAACTCTACGACGCTCTTTTTTTATTGATTTTCTTTTTCTTGAAATAAGGCTATCTAAAAAGTCGTCAAAATCGCGATAGTTTTTATTTTCCCAATGAAATTGACTACTTGTCCTTTGCATAAAGCTTAAATTACCAAGACGTTTCCATTCTTCTTTGGTTAAAAAAGTTAAATGAAGCGACGAGACGCCGTGTTGTTTTGCTATTTTCAGCATCGCCGATACAAGAATTCCGAAGTATTCATCGGAAGCACCTTGTTTAACTAATAATCGCGGTCCTGTCGCGGGTGTAAACGGGATTGCAGCTTGAAGTTTAGGGTAGTATGCTCCTCCTGCCCTTTGGAAGGCATCGGCCCAACCCCAGTCGAAAATATACTCACCATATGAATGATTTTTGAGGTATAACGGCGCGCAGGCTGTTGGGTTTCCTTCTTCATCCTTCACCAAAACATGTTG
>JADHRD010000011.1 GCA_016777585.1 Rhodospirillales bacterium
CTAGCCGCATTTAAAATCCCACATAATGAATTTGCCAGTCCAACATTGACATGCACCATTGCCGCCTGAGGCTTGCCCGTTGTCAGGTAATAGCCATGCGCCATTGCTACAACTGCCGTTTCGTGGGGTACAACTAAAGGCTTCGGAAAGGGCATTTCTTCCTCTGACCCGCGAACATAACCTTCAATGATTGAGGCAAAATCGGTTCCGGCGTTTGCAAATAAATAGTCAACCCCATGGAGTTTAAGCCGCATTAGCAAAGCTTCGGCAGCCGTTCTTGGCGTTGGATATTTTTTCATCTCAAATTTCCTTAATTTATAAATTTATTTTGTATAATGGTTTTATCGAAAATACCGTTTATCTCTCGGATCAATTCACCTCAATGATTTTAAATAATCATTATATCGATCTTGCATTCTATTCTTTATGCCTAAGCCATGTACTAACATTGCCTCATACTCATCTTCCATAATTAAACTACTAATTCCAGCCTTGAAACTGGGCAAATCTTGAGAGCGCAACCACCAAGATTTTATACTAGGACGATCCTCTATCCAAATATCTAAAAGGCTGAGATAACTTAAACGGGCTACATAAGGCATAAGATTTATATCAGCCAAAGTATAATTATCGCCCAAGACCCAATTCCGTCCATCCGACAACGTTTCATCTAAACGCTTAAATGCCTTTTCGTAAGCTGCGATCGCATGTAGTACAAACATTGAATCTGGTCCGTCATTATAGGTTGAAAAAAATCTGTCTTTTCTCCTAGGATCTCCAATATTTTTAAAACGCAGTTGCCTCTTTTCTTCTGTTAAATTTTTCATTTTATGTCGGAACATAGCAGAAAAACTGATCTCTGTTGTTCCTTCATGCAACCCTTCATCAACCATTTTACTCCAAAGTCGCATTTGATAACATTTGTAAGGGTCTTTGGGCACCAGTTCTGGTTTAGGAAACATTGAATCCAGGTATTCACAAATCAGAGTGGACTCATTGATAGCACGCCCATCATGCACCAGAGTTGGAACAACGCCTTTAGGATTTAGCTTTAAATACTCTGGAGAATATTGCTCGCTCTTAAATAGATCTACTTCTCGAGCTTCCCAATCAAGTCCTTTCTCTGCTAGGGTAATCCTTACTTTTTGCGCACATACTGAATTTCCAAATTGATATAAAATCATTTAAGCCTCCCAAATCGGCAATACACTATTTTATAAAATAGACGCCCAAAACAAAAGGATTTTATAATCTCAATATTACAAACCCGTGCCTACTTCTTTTTCCTCAGATTCGATTTGATAACCAGAATTTTTTGCTTGCATCTCAATCAACGCGGCAAAGTCACATTCTGTATAACCTTGTCCAATTAAATTCTGAATAATTTCTTTAGTCATAGATGCAACCGGCATAGGTACATCCAGATTACGCGCCGCCGACAGACCTAATTCCATATCTTTGCGGAGTAAAAGAGGTGTAAATGTTGGTGTAAAATCAAGATTTACAAGGGATGGCGTCTTATAGGTGGAAAACATTGACCCCATAGCGCTTTTATTTATAAAATCCATAAACGCGTGACGTGGGACGCCACCTTTCTCTGCTAAAACAGTTATTTCAACAAGAGACTGAATAACAACACCCAAAAATACGTTGTGGCAGATTTTTACCATTCTCGCGAGCTCGCCCTCACCAACATAACTCACGCCTTCTGCAATCACATCTAAAAATGGACTGGCTTCATCAAAAGCCTCTTTCGACCCAGATGCAACAACACTTAATTTGCCAGCTTTAACAACCTTGGCATTACCACTAACAGGCGCGTCTAACATAGACGTTCCTACATCATTAGCGAATGCCCTAACTTCCCGAGAAGCTTCCTCAGAGATTGAAGTACAATCAACCAGAAGACCAGGCACATTGGCGCCCTGAGTTAAAACCCCGTTCTCTCCCTTGGTGACTTCAATAAAATCGGCAGGCCCACCCACCATAGTAAAAACAATATCTTTCGAAGCGAGGTCAGAGGGACTGTCTACAATTTGCGCACCCAATTCTGCTAATGGCTCAGCTTTTTCACGAGTTCTATTCCAAACAGAGACATCTACGCCAGCTTTTAATAGGCGTTCTGCCATTGCATACCCCATTCGACCTGCGCCAATCCAACCAACTTTTTTCTCTGAGAGTTTTCCACTTACCATTTTTTTTCCTTTTTTCTAAAAATTTAATATTCATGCAATCGATTGCATTTATCATAGCATTTAGCTAAAAGAAGAAAAAGCTCTTTGTCTGTGGAAAATCATCACCATGTCTAAACCACGAATTACGCTAAAAGATATTGCTACTAAGGCCGGAGTTCACTCATCAACAGTTTCACGAGTTATAAACCCCAAAACACGGGATATGGTTACAAAAAAAGTTGCAGATAAAATTTTATCATTAATAAAAAAATGTAATTACAGGCCAAATACTTTTGCGCAAAGTCTAAAAACCAACCGATCGTTTACGATAGGTATTATTGTTCCAGATCTTACAAATCCAGCGTTTAGCACCATAATAAAAGGTGCCGAAAATATGTTAGAGACCCATGGTTTTAGTGTTATGATTTCCAACACATACAATTCGTCTGAAAAACAACTTAGTACTTATGAGAAATTTATGGATCGCCACGTTGATGGATTAATAATTGCTAGCTCAAAAATCGAAGACCCTTTTATCAAAAAATATAAGCAAGATGAAATTCCTTTTGTACAAGCTGTTAGGGCATCTAATGATAAAGGTGTTTCTTCTGTCGTTAGCGATGAAATTAGTGGCGGTATTATGGTAATTTCCCATTTGAAAACTCTTGGTCATAATCAAATAGCGTATATCTCTGGTCCACAATTTATTTCAACCGGCAAAGAGAGGTATCAAGGCTTTATACAGGGTATGAAATTAGCTGAGTTAAAAATTAATAATAAATTGGTGATTTTTTGTAATTCATTTTCAGAAGAAGAAGGAAGAAATGCCGCAAAAAAGTTGCTCGCAGCCAAGACCAATTTTACAGCTATTTTTACTGGAAATGATATTATGGCGCTTGGTGTATATTCTGAGTTAAAAAAAAATCGCATTAAATGTGGAAAAGATATCTCAGTAGTTGGTTTTGACGATATGCCCTTTGCGGATAAATTTAATCCACCATTGACAACAGTTCACACGCCCCTAATTGATGTGGGCAAGGAAGCCGCTCGACTACTTCTGGACAAAATAGAAAACAGTGGAATAAAAGCATCAAAAATAAAATTGGAGCCAGACTTAATTATCAGAGCCTCGACAAAATACAAGAAACTCTAATTAAGGCACTATATTAGATCAGCTAACAATTTCGGCCCAATTACGCGTCTCTAAAATTTCTTTTAGTCTTCGCATAAATGCGCCAGAATAAGAACCATCAATAGCTCTATGATCAAAACTTTGAGCTAAAATTCCAATTGGCCTTATGGCAATTAAATCTTCCCCATCTTTTTCAATCACCGTCGCCCGTTTAGAAACACCATCAGTGGAAAGAATCGCAACCTGAGGCTGATTAATTATAGGTGCAGTAATTAAAGTACCGAAGGAACCATTATTTGACACCGTATAGGTTGCATTTAAATAATCATCCGCCGTTAATTTTTCAGCCCTAGCTCGAATGGCCAATTCATTTATCGCTCTAGCTATTTCCGTCACACCTTTAAGATCAGCGTCCTTAATAATAGGAGCAACTAATCCCTCGAAGTCTAAATCAATAGCTACCGCAAGATTGACACGATCAAAAACTACAAGTTTTTCTTCCTCAATATGTCCATTTAATTTTGGGAAATCTTTGATAGCTGAACACAACGCTCTGGCAATAAATGGCAAATACGTAAGCGAATAGCCTTCTCTTTTTTTCCAATCTGGTCCCAACTGATAGCGAGCTTTCTCTACTTTAGAAAAATCGATCTCGACTGCTTGAAGGACATGAGGGCTTGTCGCTTTTGATCTAACCATGTGCTCTGCTGTCATCTTGCGTCGATGATTAAAGGGAATAATCGTCTTATCATTGAATTCAGCAACTCTGGAGGAAGTATCGGGCAAGTATTGTTTGTTGGACTTATTATCTTCCAAATAACTCAAAACGTCCGAACGTTTTAGCCTACCATTTCTCCCCGTGCCCTTAATATCATTATGAGTTAAATTATTTTCTGCTAATAATTTTCTAACTACGGGCGATAGTTTCATTGAGCGATCAATTCTGTCCCTTTTTGAAATATTTGTTTGAGCAATAATATCAGTACTTTTCTTAGTATCAATTATTTGATTTTCCACATAAGTTTCTTCAATAGATTCTTTAATCCCTTCTTCTTCGATAACAGCTAACTTAGTCCCAACTAAAACTGTTTCTCCAGCTTCAACACAGATTTCTTTAACAACTCCATCTGCAAGAGCTGGAACCTCCATTTCTACCTTATCTGTCCCAATTTCAAAAAGGATATCTGACGAACTGACAGTATCTCCAACACTTTTGTGCCAAACTGTTAACGTCCCTTCAGCAACTGTTTCACCCATCTGCGGCATCAGTACATCCATCAGTCAACCTCCCGGCTTATTGTATCAAAAATACGGCTAACTGAGGGTATCATTAAATCTTCGAGTTCGTCAGCGGAGGCTAGGGGAATGTGCGGTGTTGTAATGCGCACAATCGGCATATCAAGATCATAAAAACATTCTTCAGCAATAATCGATGAAATCTCTGCGCCCCAACCGCATAGGCGAGGGTTTTCTTCGACCGTAACAACTCTGCCTGTCTTTATAACTTCAGAGAGTATCGTTTTTGTATCAAGGGGAACAAGACTTCTTATGTCGACTACTGTAGCTGATATCCCCCTTTCTAACTGAAGCCGTTCAGCAGCTTCGAGAGCCCGTGGCACCATTAAAGCTAATGCTAAAATAGTAACGTCATCGCCATTCCTAAGAACCTTAGCCTTACCTATTTCATCTACGTGTTCTCCATCTGGCACCATACCTTTAGTCGCATATAAAGATTTTTGCTCAAAAAAGATTACTGGATCTGGATCACGAATAGCGGCAGCAAGTAGACCTTTGACATCAGCAGGAGAGGATGGAGCGACTACTTTAATACCGGGTATCATCATAGCCCAATTTTCAACACTTTGGGAATGCTGAGCTCCAAACCTAGCTCCCCCACCATTAGCGGTTCTAATGACTAGGGGCATATCCACTTGCCCCCCTGTCATATATCGTGATTTGGCAATTTGATTACACACAATATCCCAACAAACAGCCAAAAAATCTGAAAACATAATTTCCGCAATAGGCTTCAACCCTGTCATAGCAGCCCCCATCGCCGCGCCTAATATTGCTTGTTCAGAAATTGGAGTGTCTCTAACTCGCAAGTCACCAAATTCCTCCCAAAGACCAACTGTTGATTTAAAAACACCGCCGGCTTTAGCAATATCCTCGCCTAAAAATACAACACTGTCATCACGACGCATTTCTTGCGCGATAGCTTCAGCTACCGCTTCTCTATAAGTTAGTTCCGCCATGATGAACCTCCATCTGCCCACACATCTGTAAATGCATAATCAACCGGCGGCGGCGGTGAGGCTTTAGCTGCCTCTGTCGCCTCGTCCACTGCCTGAATAACCGAATCTTCTATGTTCTTAACAATACTCTCTTTTACACCAAAATCGATCAGCCTTTGTCGGTACATGGGTATTGGGTCTTTCTTTAACCACGCTTCCAGTTCACCTTTCGGCCGGTACGAGGCAGGGTCTGCCCGAGAATGGCCTGAGTGTCGATATGTCTTAGCTTCAATTAAAGAAGGCCCTCCACCCTCTCTGGCTTTATCGAACGCAGTCACTGCTATTCGATAAACTGCATCGGCATCATTACCATCCACTATAATAGAGTCTAATCCATATGCGCTTGCTCGATCAGCAGCGGGATGTTCAACCGCAGTTACGTCTGAAATGGGCGTGTATTCCATATAAAGATTATTTTCGCAAACGAAGACTACAGGTAATTTCCATATTGCAGCAAAATTTAAGGCCTCGTGAAAGGCACCAATATTTGTTGTGCCGTCGCCAAAAAAACAAACAGCAACTTGGCCAGTTTTGTTATATTGTGCCTGCCATGCAGCCCCAGCAGCAATCGGCAAATGAGCACCAATAATTGCATATGAACCCATGGCTCCTTTCTCAACATCGGTTAGGTGCATTGATCCACCTTTACCTTGCAACATACCACACTCTTTGCCCATTAATTCTCCCAACATCCCTGTCATGGAGGTACCCCTCACCAAAGTATGCGCGTGCCCTCTATATGTGCAGAATGTATAATCGTTTGGGCGCAGTGCAGCGCCAAATCCAGAAGCGATAGCTTCCTGACCTAAGGCTAAGTGGCTCGTACCTTTTATCAAATTCTGAAAAAATAGGTCATGTGCTCGCTGCTCCAAATGCCGAATCTCTAGTTGTAATCGATACATTGTCAGGCGTGTTTCCTCACCAATATCATCATTCAAACGAGCTTGCTTCGCCGATGCCTTCTTTTTTGTTTGAGCCCTCTTGACCATTTTTACCACTCCCTTTCTTCACAAATACAATCTTACCTTGCAGTGGATCAACATATATGCAATCGTTTGCATAATATTATAAATATATCCTCATGAAACAATTTTTGTCAACAAATCGCTTCAATTTAGAGGAATTAAAAACTACTAAATTTCATAGATCGAGATTTTACATTTTTCATGTTTTAAAAGGGAAAACAAACCGTTATGGTTAGAAATAAATTCAAGATGGTTATTTAGGGAGCTTAGTTATGTTTTATACACGTCCACATTCAACCGCGACTTGGGGCACACAAGCAAAAGATTGGGAAGCTGGTGTTGATTTTAAGAAATTAGTTCATGATCGAACTGAACGGGCGAGACAAGCTATAACTGATGCAGGGTTGGCAGCCGTCATTTGCTTTAATTTTGACAATATTCGTTATATCACGGCAACACATATAGGTGAATGGGGACGAGATAAATTTGACCGATATTGTTTACTTGGTCAAGAAGGAAGTCCTTTTCTTTGGGACCCCGCAGCGCCCGCAAAGCGAAAAAGCTCACCCTGGATGGGTAATAATGTTGCCGCCCCAGTTTCTACCATGCAGGGGGCATTACCGCCTGGTCTAGGAATTGAAAAGATTTTTGCCAAACAAATTAAAGAAAAGCTAGTTGATATGGGAATACAAAATGAACCCATTGGTATCGACGTAATGGAATTGCCGATGATGCGTGCCCTTGAAGCAGAGGGGGTCCAACTTGTAGATGGTCAACAAGCCCTTATGGATGCCCGTGAAATCAAAACAGATGAGGAAATAGAAATTCTGAAACAGGCCGCAGCTATGGTTGACGGTGTGTATCTTGATATTGCTAAAGCAATTCGCCCAGGAGCTCGCGAGAGCGATCTTGTGGCTATTGCAAACGAACAACTTTATTCGATGGGATCTGAGCGTGTTGAATGTGTTAATTCAGTAGCTGGTCCACGCGGAGCCCCGCATTCCCACACTTTTTCTGATAGAATGATACAACCTGGTGATATGATATTTTTAGATATAATGCATAGTCTCAATGGGTATCACACATGTTATTACAGAACATTTATCTGCGGTATACCTAACCAAGCGCAAAAAGATGCATATGAACAATGTTCGCAATGGGTAAATTCAGCGCTTGAAGCGATCAAACCAGGTGCCCTATTAGACGATGTATCAAGAGCATGGCCAAAAGCCGAAGAATTCGGTTATGCAAATGAAGATGAGGCTTTTCTGCTTCAATTTGGGCATGGTATAGGGCTAAGTTTATGGGAAAGACCTATAATTTCTCGAAGATACATGGAACAAGGAACTGTTCTCAAAAAGGGTATGGTTTTTGCTGTTGAGTGCTGGAAAGGTGCCGCGGATGGTTCTGGAGCGGCGCGTATTGAGGAAGAGGTTGTGGTAACAGATGATGGTTGTGATATCATAACAAATTTTCCAAGTGATCATCTTATTTCTTGCGGCCTGCCCGGTTGCGAAATTTATTAGAGGTTAACTCACGGGCATGGATAAAATTTGGGTTACCTTAATTACTGGTTTTTTAGGCAGTGGCAAAACAACGTTACTAAATACACTGTTAGAACACCCAGCGATGTCTCAGGCTGCCATAATCGTCAATGAATTCGGAGAAATTGGTCTAGATTATGATCTTGTTGAAAGATCAGATGAAAACGTTATTCAATTAGCTAATGGTTGCCTCTGCTGTTCGGTGAAAAGCGATCTAATTGATACATTTAGAGATTTGTACATTCAGAGGAATGCAGGAACAATACCATTTTTTGATAGGGTAATCATTGAAACAACAGGGATTGCAGATCCAGCTCCAGTTCTACAAATAATATTAACCAACCCGATGGTGTTTAATCACTTCGCTCTAGATGGTGTGGTCACTACTGTCGATACAGTAAATGGTATCTCATCATTAGATCGTTTTCCTGAATGCATAAAGCAAGCTGCAATAGCAGATCGTTTAATAATTAGTAAAATAGATTTAAGCGAAAGTGACAAGGACATAAGTGATCTGAAAAATCGATTAAGACTGCTCAATCCGGCTGCTAAGATTATTGCCACAACTACGAAAGATGCCAATCCTTCGGATCTTTTTGGAACTGGAATATTTGATCCAGAGACAAAAGCACTAGATTTTGATAATTGGTTAAATACAGATTCTTATGAAAACCAACTTCCATTGGAACAAATCAAGCCAAATTCCAAAGAACCTGATACAGAGGCTATGGAATATTATAAGGAACACAGCCATACACCTGAGTTGCCAGAACATCATCATGACCCTAACATTAATTCTTTTGTCATCGTAAAAGACAAACCGATCAGTCTTAAAGTGTTGAGTATGTTTCTAGAGGGTCTGACAAAAGAGGCTGGGCCAGATTTACTAAGAGTGAAAGGGATCATAAACGTACTAGAACGTCCCGATCAGCCAGCCGTAATTCAAGGGGCTCAGCAAATTTTTCATTCTATTGATTGGATGGAAAAATGGCCAAGTGAAGATAAAAGAACTAGAATTGTTTTTATTACTCGCAATCTTAACCAAGATTATATTGAAGAAACATTAAGTCTGATAGAACGTGTAGCCAATAGAACGATTGAAGCCGCGGTTAGAACTCCGCAAAAAAGTGCGTAATATCAAATAAAGTTTGACGACACCTACGCTAAAATAAAAGGTACAAATCAACAAAATTAAGAATTAAAGGGGTAATATGCTTTTTACAATTTTTTGCATCGATAAAATAGGTATGGAAGATAAAAGATCTGCGGCAATGCCAGCGCATGTTGAGTATTTAAATAGCCTGACTAGTATCAAAAATATAATGTCTGGTCCTTTAATGGACGATAACATGAAAAATATTATTGGTAGTTTGTATATACTTGAGGCTAAGGATAGGGCCGCAATCGAAGATTTTACATCGAAAGACCCATTGGTGGCAGCGGATATTTGGAAAAGTATCGAAATTCGTGCCTTTAACAAACGCGTTGATAATAGATAACCATAGTTTTTAACATAAACGAGGAGAAGAAGAATGGATTTAGGACTAAAAGGTAAGAATGCGGCAATATCAGGCTCTAGTCAGGGTATTGGATATGCTATTGCAAAGTCACTTGCTGAGGAAGGGTGTAACGTCGCTTTATCAGCACGTAATCAAGAGCGACTTGACCAAGCGGTGGCAGACTTTGAGGCAAAAGGTGTTAAAGCAGTTGGCGTGCTTTGTGACCTTTCAAGCGAAGAGGGTTGCGCAAAATTTATCGAAGAGAGCGCATCTGCACTTGGTGGACTTGATATATTAGTCAATAATGTGGGAGGCATGATCCCGGGTTCAATTGACAGTGTTACGCCAGAAATATGGGATACTATTTTAAATACAAATCTTATGTCTTTCGTTCATACAACAAAACATGCTGTTCCTCATATTAAAAAATCAAGTGCGGGTAGAATATTAAATGTTTCTGGTGTAACTGGTAAGCAGTTATTTCCTGGTGCTTTAACTACAACAATTCCAAATACAGCAATACACGGATTTGCAAAAATAATGGCCGCTGAACTCGGTCCAGATAATATTACTGTGAATACTATTTGCCCCGGTTTTACAAAAACAGAGTCATGGGGGCCCCGAGCAGATGGTATTGCCAAGGCTAAAGGGATTGAGGCTGATCAGGTTAGGGGTGGTATCTCTGCACAAACTCTTCTTGGGCGTTGGGCTGAGACACAAGAGATTGGTGATGCTGCTGCATGGATGGTTTCTGAAAAAAATAGCTACCAAACGGGAACCGTTGTTGAAGTCTGTGGTGGGTTTAATAAATATATTTAAAGTGATTACCAAAGTAGGGCAGACTATAAAAACCTGCCCTTATTGGTTAATCCTGCCTAACCCCGTGAGTTTAACTCAGGGGAAATTTCAGAATACCGAAATCCATGGCAATAGGCTTTTTCATAAGGTATTCGGGATTCCACATTTTTTAAACCATTCTGTCATTTTGGCTAGATCACGGGTTCATACGCAATCGTAGCCTAAATTGTCCATACGATCTATTAATGGCCCTACACATATATCTGCTAAAGAATAAAATTAACTCAAAATCGATGAACCTCCGCCGTCACTAATGACCATATTAATTCGCTCGACCGTTTGCCGAATATCATTTAAAGCATTCTCGATTTTGACATCCGTTCTCTTTCTTTTGCACCATTAGGTGTTAGTTTATCTTCCCCGAATACCTCGTCTATATACTCTATAATTACTGAGGAATCTGAGATTGGATAACCATCATGTATCAGAGTAGGAACAACTTCGTTGGGGTTTAGTTTAAGACATTCTGGCGTTAAGTGATCTGTCGCTCCTATAGTCAAGTCAAGTCAATTCAATCCCTTTTTAGACAGCGTAATTTTAACTTTCAATCTACAGGTTGACGCTGGAAACTTGTATGATGGCATCGTCATTATCGTTTTCCTATTACTATATTAAAACTATTATTTTCTCACCACCAAGAAAATACCTGAACAAACAAAAATAGCTCCAATAATGTGATAGAGAAATAACTCCTCGCCAAGAAAAATCATGGCCAATGCAGCACCATAAACTGGCATTAGATTGATAAAAACTGATGCTCTTTGCGGCCCAATAATTCTATTGCCATTGTTCCAAAGGGCAATTGCAGCGATCGATATTGTAATCGCAAGAATAAAAGCCCAAAATCCAGTCATAAAATTAAATGGCACAGCCTTGAAAAGAAGTGTCTCTCCAATATAAAAAGGTAAAACTGGAAACGTGCCAAAAAACAAGATGACAAATAGTGTCGCGAACGTTCCTAGTTCTCGGGGTAATTTACGAAGATTGATGGCATACATAGAGTAAGAAGTAATTGCCATCACGACAATTAGGTCACCCATATTAAAATCTAATTTCACTAACGCATTAAAATCAGCCTTAAAAATCATAAAAAGTACGCCAACAGAAGCTGATAATATTCCAAAATATTGTATCCCCCTAAGACGCTCTTTTAAGACAATCCAAGTTAGTAATGTAGTAAGCGCTGGTTGTGCAGTATTTACAAGAGACGCATTTATGGCAGTGGTAAAATACAATGATGTAAAAAGAAGTGTGCCCCCACCAACCATAAAAGTCCCTTGCAATAAATATAAACGCCAGTATTTCTGTATAGTATCTTTGTTAGCCCAAACTTCTTTCCATACAAAAGGTAACAAAATAACTGCAGCTAGTAACCACCTCCAGAAAGTCAATCCTATCAGCGGGATATTATCTCCGACTCCTCTCGCAATCACTACCCCAATCGCCCATAATAAAACTGTTATTCCAATCATTAAATAGGCTAATTTAGGGCTTGTTATGGCTCCAAGATTGAATCTCACCCGAAAGTTCATTTGCTGTTATCCAACCGATCCAGATCTTTTATCGCAGACGCTAATATATTTCTCACTGGATTATTTTCAGACAATGATCTAAGCGCCGTGTCATGTGCTGATCGAAATTTTAATAGTATTGTCTCAATACTTTGAGCTTCAGTATTCAGCAATCTGTCTCCAATTTTTTTCATTTCATCTGGTTCTAGCTCTAGATCAGGAGATATTCTCATAGCACTTGACCACATATTACAAAGCTCAATTAGAACCGTTTCGTCTATAGGTTTATTATTTCTTAGACTCATACTTTTACCTTTTAATTAAAATCAGAGTAAAACTACTCAGAAACTTAACAATAGAGAAATTAAGGTCATTATTTAATTGGAGAGATAGTCCGGGACATCTAATTGAATAACTCGGTCAACAAAGATACCCGGTGTTATAATGGCCTCAGGGTTTAATTCACCTAAAGGCACGATTTGGTCAACCTGCACGACGGTAATATTACCCGCCATCGCCATCGAGGGACCAAAATTACGAGCTGACTTATCATAGGTCAAATTACCCCAACGATCTGCTTTCTTTGCCTTAATAAAAGAAAAATCCGCCTGTAATGGAAACTCTAAAACATAATCTTTGCCAGCTATTTGACGTGACTCTTTTCCCTCTCCTAACTTCGTTCCAAACGAAGTAGGCGTATAAAAACCCCCAATACCCGCTCCTTGAGCGCGGATTCTCTCGCTTAAAGTTCCTTGGGGAACAATTTCTAACTCTATTTCCCCAGTTTGATAAAGATCCTTTACAACTGCCTTCTTTGCTGCGGTCGGAAATGAGCAAATTACCTTATTTACGCGTTTCATGGCTATCAACTTTGCTAATCCATGATATGCTTCACCCGCATTATTTGAGATAGCCGTTAAATTTTTCGCTCCTTGCTCAATAATAGCCTCCATTAAAAGACTAGGTGCACCTGCTTCACCAAAACCACTAACCATAATGGTTGCCCCATCCTCAATTCCAGCAACAGCCTCATTCAATGTAGAAACAATTTTATTTATCACAGAACTCTAACCATATTTTTACTCAATTAAGACAAAGAATATAATAACTCATAATTATTTAAATAACCTTCAGAATGATTTTACCCATATGTTGGCTACTCTCCATTAATTCATGAGCTTTCGATGCATTTTCCAGATCAAAAACTCTAAAAATATGTGGCTTCACAATGCCTTTATTCATTAAGTCTGTAAAATCTTTACTGAACCTGGACGTTATAAGAGCTTTTTCATTGTTTGTTTGAGGCCTCAAAGTTGATCCGGATATTGTAATTCTGTCGCGTAGAACACGACCGAAATTAATTTCCGCTTTTGAACCTCCCAAAAATGCAATAAGCGCAATCCGTCCATCTCGGGCCATAATATTTATTTCTTTTTGGACATAATCGCCAGTAACCATATCTAAAACAACATCAATACCGTTTCCATCAGTGAAATCAAAAGCTACTTTAGGCCATTCTTCGGTTTTATAATTAATAACCTTATCTGCTCCCTGATCGAGACAAAACTGACATTTCTCATCTGAACCCGCCGTCGCAATTACCACAGCTCCCTTCGCTTTAGCCAATTGAATAGCCGCAACACCAATTCCACTACTACCGCCATGTACTAGAAAATATTCTCCTTCTAAAAGTTTAGACCGCATAAAAATATTATAATAAACAGTATAAAAGTTCTCAGGAACTGCAGCAGCCATCTCTGGTGTAAAATTTTTGGGCCATGGAAGACAATGTGAAAAATTAACTGATGAATATTCAGCATATCCTCCACCGTGTGTAAGGCCCATTACCTCGTCCCCAATATTCCAACTAACAGCTTCCCCGCCAACAGCGACAACTGTACCAGCAACTTCCAAACCAGGTAGCGGGTTCGCATCAGCTGGCACTGGGTAGTGACCCGTTCGTTGAGCTATATCAGGTCTATTTACACCGACTGCGCTATTTTTTATCAATATGTCGTCGGCTTTTAAAGTAGGAAGAGGCACCTCAGTTACCTCTAACATTTCCGGTCCTCCCGGCTCTTTTATATTAATCGCACGCATTTTAGACGGAAGATGAATTTCATTAGACATAATCTATTTTCTTTCTTTAAATATATTTTTAGTCTTATTATACATAGACATTTTTTGAATGAAAACGTTTTACAATTTGAACAGTCATATATATCTCCCTTCAGAATCTCCAGGGCTTATATGGGTATCACGATGAACAAAAGCGCAAAGCAACAGGCCAAAGCTGAACATCAATGTCATCATTGCAGATCCACCGTAAGAGATTAGCGGCAAAGGCATTCCGACTATGGGTAAAATTCCCATTACCATTGAAATATTCACAAAAATATTAAGGAAAAACGATATTGAGACCCCCATACATATTAGTCTACCAAAGTGATTTCGACATCTAACTGAAATGGCAAACGCATATATTAACATTAGTAAATACAAAAAAATTAGTGCTAATCCTCCAATAAGCCCTAACTCTTCAGCTAACATTGTAAAAATAAAATCTGTGTGCTTCTCCGGCAAGAAACTTAGGTGACTTTGTGACCCCTTAAGAAATCCTTTACCAAATATTCCACCCGATCCTAATGCAATCTTTGACTGAAGTATATGATAGCCAGCTCCTAGGGGATCTCTTCCTGGATCGAAAAATGTTAAAAGACGTGATTTTTGGTAATCCAAGAGAACAAAATTCCATATTGGATAACATGCTATTATTGAGAGCACTAAACCAACAGCAAAAAACCAAAGTTTTACACCCACCAAGAATAACATCGTCAAACCTGTCGCTACCAATAAGATAGTCGTACCTAAATCTGGTTGACGAAGTATCAAAAGAGCGGGGAAAATAATTAGAACTAAGGGCATACTTATATGAATAAAACTATTCACGTACACTAGTCTTCTTGCATAAAAATACCGCGCGATCGCTAGAATAATTGCAACTTTCATTATTTCTGAAGGCTGTAAATTAAATATACCAAAATTAATCCATCGTTGAGCCCCCATACCAATAATTCCACCAAACTCGACGACTAACAAAAGACCTATCGCTATAAAATAAATAACATATGCATATTTAAGCCAAACACGAATATCCACAATAGCGACTATTAGCATAAGGGTTAAACCAATAAAAAATCTTATAATTTGGCGCGTTGCCCAAGGATCCATCCTACCATTTGACGCAGAATATAACATGAGAAAACCAACAGAAGCCGTCAAGCAGATCAGCAAGACAAACACCCAATTTATCTGTAATAATTTCTGACCAATTGTCATATCCTAGATTCCATTTAATATTTTTGTTTCATACCCACAAAACTAACCACCGAAGTTCTAAATTACGGATAATAATTCCTTTAAAATAACAGATATTTAGGACTTAGTCGTCTTTTGAACTTTCAATAAGATATCACGCGCCAAAGGAGCAGCAACCGTAGACCCGCCGCCGCCATGTTCTACGACTACTGAAACTACATAACGAGGGTTACTGAGAGGAGCATAACCAACAAACAGAGCATGATCTCTCTCATGCCACTCCAAGTCTTTATTTTTTTTAACTCCTATTTCACGCTCTTCAGCAGAAATTCGCCTTACTTGAACCGTTCCTGTCTTTCCACCAAATCTATATTTTGGATCGATGATTCTAGCTCGGAAAGCCGTGCCCTGTGGCGAATTGGTAACAAATGACATGGATTTCTTAACCAAGTCAAGATTTGTGATATTTATTCCGATATTCTTAAAATTTCCTAATTTAGAATTATTGGACGAATCTAAATCAGACTTATTTAACGAAATACCTTTTGTTAAGCGTGGAGTAACAGCTTTTCCTCCATTAACTATGCGGGATGTCATAACAGCTAATTGCAGAGGCGTAGCCAGAATTAATCCCTGTCCTATACCCGCTAATAAAGTCTCTCCTTGTTGCCAGGATGAATTTTTATTCTTCTTTTTCCATTCACGCGTGGGCATTAGACCTTTTGCTTCTCCTGACAACTCGATATTGAATATTTGACCCAATCCTAATCGACGAGCCATTGAAGAAATTGCATCGATTCCTAGTCTTTTGGCTACTTCATAAAAATAAACGTCGCAGGATTGTGCGATTGCAGAAATCATGTTCATTTTACCGTGTCCATTTTTCTTCCAACAGTGAAATATAGAGTCACCAAGTTCCAAACTACCAGTACAGAAATAATTACTGCGATTTGATATTATGCCTTTTTCCAATGCCGCTAAAGCCACCACCATCTTAAAAGTAGATCCTGGCGCATATTGGCCGGAAATAGCTTTATTATTTAACGGATTCCTAGAATTATTTAAGATCTTCTGCCACTCAGACTTTGTTAAACCTCTGTTGAATGCATTTGGATCAAAACTTGGTGTCGATACTAATGCTAATAAATCACCTTTATGAATATCCATCACAACACAAGAGGCCGACTCTCGTGCTAAACGTTGGCTCACGTATTTTTGTAACTCTAAGTCTATAGTTAACCATACGTCTTTTCCCTCTTCGCCTTCTCTCTTTTCAAGCTCTCGTATTTGCCTGCCAAACGCATTGACCTCTATCTGCTTTGAACCACTTTTCCCTCGAAGGGCAATGTCATAAAATTTTTCCATACCAGACTTACCCACCTTAAAACCCGGAATACTAAATAAAGGATCTGTCTTCTTTTGCTGATCAGTTACCTGTGAAACATACCCGCAAACCGCAGCCACCGCCGAGCCCGATGGATAAAAACGCTGCTCTCCTACATCTATAAAAATTCCCTCGAGTTGCTCGGTATTTACTTCTATTTTAGCAATTTTATCCCACTCTAGATTTTCTTTCAAAAGGATAGGTGTAAAACTTCGATATCGTTTAATGTCACGCTTCAACCTCAATAAATCATAGCGGCTTAAATCGATTATACGCGTTAACTTTTCAAGTATTTGTTTCAGGTCATTAACGTTTTCTGGAACCATCATTACCCTGTAATTAAGCTTGTTAATAGCCATTAAACGACCATAACGGTCAAGTATTCGACCTCGTTTTGGAGCAATTATACGATAACTAATTCTATTTTCATCAGCCAACGTTTTAAATTTTTCTGACTCAACGACCTGCAAATAGTACATTCTACCAACAAGTCCGGATAAAAGTGCTATTTGACCCCCGAATAGAAATAAAGACCGCCGGGAGAGTGTTTTATGCCGTTCATTATCTCGAGACATCAATTAACCTTACTGTAAAAATTTCTGTTGGAGGCGTAGTAATAACGACGCGATCATCGGAAATACTCCAACCAGCACAGCATACTGAACAAGGTTGGCATCAAAGTTCAAAAAAGTCTCGGCCCAGATTGAGGCTAAAACCCAGCCCAATATAATGATTGCGAGGGCTGCAACCGAGAAGCCAAACCAATAAACGTGGAATGCTTTGCCGGCGAAGAAGCGTCGCTGAGCAAGAGACATCCCATACATAGTTAAGAAGATTAGAGTATAAAAGCCTAATGGAGTGCCAATCAATAAGTCTTGCAGCAACCCAAGCAGAAAAATTGAATAAAAAGGTAGAAGATTCGACCTATAAATGGCCCAATGGTAGATTGGTATTAGTCCAAGTGCTGGACTTACGTGAATAAAATCGGGCATTCGCAACGGCAAAGCACTTAAAAAGATTGTGATTAAAGTCAGTATAAATGGCAGTGAAGATTTTGCTGAGACCGTGATCTTTTGCCAAAAGACATCATTCATTATTTACCAGTCTATTTAACACTTTTTGTTCAGTTGCAAGAGACTTAAAATTTGGCCCTTCTAAACTCAAGATACTTACATATTCGAGACGTGACAAATTATTCGATAATTTTACACGAACTTTATTAACATCGACAGAATCAATCATTCCAACCAACAATCCAGGAGGAAAAACACCACCATGACCGGATGTAACAATTCTCTCTCCAATAGAAAATTTAGAGCTTTGATCAAAATGTACGAGCTGAGTTTTAGCCGAGTTCGAACCGACCATGATCGCTCTTATTCGATCTTTTTCAATTAATACTGGTATTCTTGAATTAAAGTCTGTTAACAGCGTAACACGCGACGAACCTTTTGCTACCTGAGAAATGCGACCTACTACTCCGGCATCGCCTAATACGATATTACCTTTATGAACCCCATCGACAATTCCTGCATTTAACAAAAAAGAGCTGGCTAATGGCCCTCCAGCTCCTGTAACTACGCGCGCCGATATAAATTTTCCCTTTTTTTCCTTCACGATATTCAAAAGCTTTTGTAAAGCAAGATTTTCAATCTCCAGTTTTCGAGCGACTTGTTGCCATTGCTTTAATCTTAAGTTTTCCTGAAGAAGCATATAATTTTGTTCTCTAATGCTCATTAAATCCCGCCCACTCTGGATAGTTGAGTGAATAGTATCAATGGGCTGCGAGATGACACTCATTAAAGGGACAAAAATATCGGCTAGCTCTGCAGTTATTTTTTCTATTCTCTGACTTTCTATTTTACCGAGCAGCATTATACCAAAAGCTGCTATAAATAAGCTTAAATATAAAAATCTACTAACCAAACTTTTCAAGGGTAGAGCTACACGCAATATTGAACTTCTACGAAATTCCATAATACCTCATAAATCTAACTTAACTTTTTAAATAGACTCAGTTCAATACATAGTAGATAGAACTTGCCTAAGGTCTTTCATTTCCTCTAAAGCTCGCCCTGTACCAAGAACCACACATTTCAGTGGAGAGTCTGCTATTGAGACGGGTAAACCAGTCGCATATCTAAGAACGTAATCCATATTGGTTAATAAAGCTCCACCACCAGTCAAAACAATACCCTTGTCAACGATGTCAGCTGCAAGTTCCGGAGCTGTATGTTCTAAAGCAACCTTAACAGCCTCAATAATTTGACTAATAGGCTCCCCTAGACTCTCTGCGATTTGTCTTTCACTCAAGGTAAGTTCTTTTGGAACACCATCCATTAAATCACGACCTTTAACATCCATTGTTCTCCCATCACCCTCTTCCGGCGGACAAGCTGAACCAATTTCCTCTTTTATTCTCTCAGCACTTCCTTCACCGATCAATAAGTTATGATGACGACGAATGTATGCGATGATGGCTTCATTCATCTTATCACCACCCACCCGAACCGACCTAGCATAAACAATGCCGCCTAAACTAAGAACAGCTACTTCTGTAGTGCCCCCACCAATGTCTACTACCATGGACCCGGTAGGTTCTGTCACCGGTAAACCTGCCCCTATCGCAGCAGCCATGGGCTCCTCGATCAGAAAAACCTTTCTTGCGCCAGCAGCTTCCGCAGACTCTTGTATTGCTCTTCTTTCAACGGCCGTTGAACCCGAGGGCACACATATAACGATCAAAGGCGACGCAAAGCTTCGCCTATTATGTACTTTACGAATAAAGTACTTTATCATATCTTCCGCTATCTCAAAATCTGCAATAACACCATCTCTTAGTGGCCTGATAGCCTGAATATTTCCTGGAGTACGACCAAGCATTTGCTTCGCCTCTTCTCCAACTGCAAGAACTTGCTTTTTGCCCTTAACTTCAATAATTGCAACTACTGAAGGTTCATTTAAGACAATATCTTTTCCCTTTACGTAGACCAAGGTATTAGCAGTACCAAGATCGATAGCCATATCAGCAGACAAAAATCCAAAAAGTTTTGATAACATTTGATCTCTCAGTGTTAAAATGTTTAAAAAGAATTAAAATAAATCCTAAATTTTACGGTGACGCTTCTCTCTATTTAAACGTTTTCACAATAAAGATCAAAGGCTATACTTAAAATTCTTTTGTTCTTATATTATATTTTGATCTATTAAGCCGATAAACTGGTTGGAAGAGTCTTCTCTCGCTTTACCAATAATTTATTTAATGCATTTATGTATGCTTTTGCTGAAGCAACCATAGTATCAGGATCCGCACCCTGTCCATTAACAGTCTTACCTTTTTCCTCTAATCGAACCGTTACTTCAGCTTGCGCATCAGTACCTTGGGTTACGGCATGAACCTGATAGAGCTGAAGCTTTGGGGCCATATTTGTTATTTCTTTTATACCTTTAAAAATTGCATCGACTGGTCCATCTCCCGACATCTGGATACTTTTACTATCTCCCTCTATGTCCAACTTGATTGATGCTTTGGGCGGTCTATGCTCCGTTCCACATAAAACCTCCAAACCCTGTAAACTTATATTATCATATTTTCGAACAATGGCATCATCTACAATTGCCACGATATCTTCATCATATATTTCTTTTTTTATATCCGCCAAATTTTTAAAACGCTTAAAGGCATCTTGAATCGCATTGTCCCCTAAATCATAACCTAATTCGATAAGTTTTTCCCTAAATGCATGACGCCCAGAATGCTTACCCATCACTAATTTACTTTCGGTCAAACCCACAGAGCTTGGAGTCATAATTTCGTAGGTTTGAGCATTTTTTAGCATACCATCCTGATGTATTCCGGACTCGTGGGCAAAGGCGTTGGCCCCAACAATAGCTTTGTTAGGCTGAACCGAAAAACCTGTAATAGTTGATACTAACTTGGATGCCTTCATTATAAGTGTAGAGTCAATATTAGTTTGATATGGTAACTGATCTTGCCTCGTCTTTAAACCCATCACTATTTCTTCCATAGCAGCATTTCCAGCGCGTTCACCTAGACCATTTATGGTACATTCAACCTGCCGAGCACCCGACTGAACTGCTGCTAAAGAATTTGCAACAGCCATTCCCAAATCATTGTGACAATGAACAGATATGATTGCTTTGTCGATATTAGGTACACGGTTCATCACCATCTTAATCAAATTTGCGTATTCCGAAGGCATTGCATAACCAACGGTATCAGGTATGTTTATTGTTGTGGCACCAGATTTAATTGCAGACTCAATGGTTTGACAGAGAAAGTCGTGGTCCGATCTTGAGCCATCTTCACAAGACCATTCTACATCATCGGTAAAGTTTCGCGCATACGTAACACTGTCAATAACAGCTTGGTGTACATCTTTTGGATCCATCTGCAACTTAAACTTCATGTGCACTGGGGAAGTTGAAATAAATGTATGTATCCTTCCTCTTTTCGCTGGCTTAACAGCTTCCGCACATCTTTCAATATCACCTTTACTTGATCTCGATAAACCACAAATAATAGAATTTTTAGATAACTTGGATATTTCATTTACGGACTCAAAGTCTCCATCTGAAGCTATTGGGAAACCGGCCTCAATCACATCTACGCCCATATCTTCCAATACTTCGGCAATTCTAATTTTCTCAGATAAGTTCATTGAAGCGCCGGGTGATTGCTCTCCATCACGCAAGGTAGTATCAAAAATTATTATGTCTTGTTTATTTCTATTTGTAGTCATTTCACTGAACCTTTCTAAATAACGATTGCGTTTCCTAGGTAACTTTTCCCTCTGAACGCAGCGCGCTTTTCAGCTATTGCGATCAGAGGCGACTAAGTCGCTGGGCCAGTAATAAAATCATATTGAATGTAAGCATTCTAACTCGCAAAAATATATTTTTCGATTTCAAGATTTCGCATACAATGCTATTAAAATCACATGAACTTATTAGTAATGTATACAAAAACTATAAAAAGACTATTAATTAAGCTATTACGTCTTTTTTAATATCAAAGTCAATAAATAAAACCCTAAGTTCTCTGAAGTATAGAGAGAATACTGGGATAAGGAAGCTTATAATGGAACCAATTCGAATAGCTTACCAAAGTTATACCAATGAAAAACAAGCTGGTAGTTATTGGAAGCATTTAAAAAAACACATAAACGAGATTGTCGATGATGGAACCGTCGTTGATATCTTAGGAATTTCACCCCCTGACTCCCATGCCCATTCGTTATCGGAATTTAGATGCGCTCGAGAAATGATTTCGAACGCAATAACTGCAGATAAAGATGGGTATGATGGCTTTGCAATTGGTCATTTCCAAGACGCAGGATTATATGAAGCGCGAGCTTCAGTCGAAATGCCAGTCCATTCGTTAGGTGAAGCTTCAATGTTATACGCCTGCCAATTAGGCCAGAAAATTGGAATAGTAACAATTAATCCAAAGTACATCTCATGGTTTCATCACCAGATTGGCAAATATGGCTTAAGAGAAAGAATAACCGGCGTTCATGCAATGGAATTTGAACCGGGATCTATTTTGTCGGCTTTTGATAGAAAGAATGGACTTAAAGAGACCCTAAAATTATTTGAACAACAGTCACTGCCTCTAGTCGAACAAGGTGTTGATGTTATAATCCCAGGCGGGGGGATTCCAATGTTACTATTTAGTGGAGCATTCAATCATAATGTTGCCAAGGCGCCAGTGATCAATGGGATCCCCATTTTAGTAAAAATGACTGAAATGGCAATCAAGCTAAAACGTTTAACTGGCCTAACAGTGAGTAGAACGAATGACTTTGCAAAACCATCTCTTGAATTAATCGAAGAATTCTTAGCAAATCCAAAAGGCTTATAAAGTTGGATATCACGAGAAATAAATATGATGGTATCGCGGTATGTGCACCTGTTACAATTCCTTACACTAGGTATTCACTTAAGAGCTCACATTGGTTTTGCGGACAAAGTATTGCGGCCTTGATTAAGAGAGCAAAAATAAAAAAAGAGGCTATTGATGGTTTTTGTATCTCTAGTTTTACGCTTAGTCCGGATAGTGCGGTTGGGTTAATGCAACATCTAGGTACGTCACCAAGATGGCTAGATCATATACCAATGGGAGGAGCAAGTGGCGGCGTTGCGTTGAGGAGAGCAGCAAGAGCGGTGCAATCAGGGGATGCTGAGATAGTAGCCTGCGTGGGTGCTGACACAAATCATGTTGATACTTTTCGAAATACAATAGCAACATTCAGCCAATTTGCGAATGATGCTGTTTATCCCTACGGTTCAGGAGGCCCAAACTCTAGTTTTGCTTTCTTAACAGATTATTACATGAGAGAATTTGGCGCGAAACGAGAAGACTTTGGTAAGTTATGTATTGCTCAAAGAGAGAATGCCTTGCCGGTAAAGCACGCGATGATGAAAAAGTCACTGAACATGGATGACTATATTAATGCAAGAACAATCGCTGATCCTATTCGATTGTATGATTGCGTTATGCCCTGTGCAGGGGCAGAAGGGTTTTTGGTCATGAGCATTGAAAGAGCAAAATTCTTAAAATTACCTTACACACAAATACTATCGACTATTGAACGCCATAACGCCTTCCCAGATGATCCAATTCAGTATAGAGGAGGATGGGCAATTGATGTAGATGAATTTTACGAACAAGCTGGACTAGGACCAAAAGATATGGATTTAGTTCAACTTTACGATGACTATCCAGTAATCTGTTTTATGCAGATTGAGGATTTAGGATTTTGTGACAAAGGAGAGGCTTCTAAATTTATTAAAGACAAAGATTTAACCACTAAAGGCAATTTCCCCTTGAACACATCAGGTGGACAATTATCTCAAGGACAAGCTGGCGCAGGTGGTGGCTTTCTAGGTGTCGTAGAAACAATTAGGCAACTAACAGGCGAAGTGCTTGGTTATCAGGTTGATAACGTTCAAAATGGTCTAGTATCATGCTTTGGAATGATAAACTATGACCGAGGCCTATGCACTTCAGCGGCCATCTTATCAAAAGGTGACCTATGACAACACCGCTTTCTAAGCCTAAGAGAAAAGATCCTACAAAGCGAACACGAATTCCGAGTTTGCCTCCAGGGAAACGTTCACGAGAGGCTCACGGTTTAACTGCCATGGCGGCAGTTGGAAGGTTTGCTCTTCAAGTATGCAATGAGTGTCAGAAAGTTCAATATCCCCCCAGACAAATATGCAGTAATTGCTTAAACGATAAGTTGTTTTGGCGAGATGTAAATAACGGGGGCAAACTTCTGGCAGAAACAAAACTTCAACACTCAAACGATACCTATTTTCGCGACAGAATTCCGTGGAGACTCGGTATCGTGATTGCCGATGCTGGCCCTTCCATAGTGGCTCATCTGGGAGAAGATTGTATTCGCGATCAACGTGTTAGAATGTCACTTTCTATTGATCGCGCAGGTAATGCAGTGATAACAGCAAGACCAGAGAAACCAACTCAATTGGAGGAGGATGACGTGCAATTACGTGAAATGGCTTTCAATCCTAAAGATAGGCGAGTTTTGATTGTTGATGGTAAAACTGAATTAGGGCTTCGCATAGCGGAAAATATGGTTGCCGCCGGCGCTCGAGATGTATTTGTAGGATCTGCAGAACCTTGGCGCTCAAGCAGTTATCTAGATAAAATAAAAGATCTAGAGCGGACCTCAATATATTCTCTTGATGTAACAGATACAGAGTCTGTCAAAGAATTAGCATCGATGATTGGAGATAAAGTCGAAATATTAGTAAATAATAGCTACCATCTTCGTATGGGTGGACTAGTTGATAAGTTCGATATTAATACAGCTCATGATGAGATGGAAATTCACTATCATGGTCTTATGAGGCTAGCAGCATTCTTCGGACCAATTATGAAATTACGAAGTGCCGACGGCCCACAAGGCGCGTCGGCATGGCTTAACGTTTTATCAGCTTATGCTCTGATAAATAATCCCGATCTTGCCACGTACTCAGCTTCCCAAGCTGCTGCGTTGTCACTTTCTCAATGCTTAAGGTCAGAAATGGCTGCAGGTGGAATTCGAGTGCTAAATGCTTTTACCGGGCCAATTGAGGATGAATGGCAACAAATTGCACCACCCCCTAAGCTCATACCAGATACAGTTGCAAAACGAATAATAAAGGGGCTCCAAGATGGCAAAGAAGATATTATTATTGGAGCGGTAGCAGAGGAAATCTGTGCGCGTATAGCCGAGAATGCCAAGGAAATAGAGCGCACAATTAAGCTTTAGTATTGAACAAGTTAATGGAATAAATCAATGCATAATGAAAATAAAAAGCCAACCCAGTTATTGGAGCTAGTGACAGCAATTACGCGAGGAAATATCAAAGTAATAGATCTTACAATGACACTCGATCGAAAAGTTCCAACAATAGTTTTACCCCCGGAATTGGGACAATCCTGGCCGTTTAGAATGGAAGAAATCTCTAAATATAATGAAAAGGGGCCCGCTACGTATTGGAATAATTTCTCTTGTGGCGAACATACGGGAACCCACTTTGATGCTCCAATACATTGGATTTCAGGAAAAGACCTGCCTAATAATTCAACGGATACTATCGAACCAGAAAAGTTTATAGCCCATGCATGTGTTGTTGATTGTTGCAGGGAAGCAGAGAAAAACCCCGACTACCTCCTTACTATTGACGATGTATGCAGCTGGGAAAAAACGTACGGAAAGATCCCACCACGCTCTTGGTTATTAATGCGAACAGACTGGTCCATGAAGAAGACACCAGAAGAATATCTTAATCTTGATGATGAGGGTGCGCATACGCCCGGGCCACACGAGGAATTAATACCATGGTTGATTGATGAGCGTGACGTAATCGGATTTGGTTGCGAAGACGTTGGCACCGATGCGGGACAAGCGAGCAACTTCAAAACCCCAATGCCATGCCATCATTTGATGCATGGGAGAGGAAGATTCGGCCTTCCGGCGCTTACTAATCTCGACAAACTTCCGGCACAAGGAACAGTCATAATAACCCCTCCGCTTAAAATAAGACAAGGTTCAGGAAGTCCAGTGCGCGTCCTAGCACTCATTGAAGAGTAATAAATTACAGATGCCAGAAATAGATAACAACAACGGACGACAACTAATCCAACAAGCGTCCAATACAAGTATTGGAGGACTTTTTACTCAGGTTGTAAAACAAAGTCCAAATTCAATAGCTATCATTAGTGGAACCCAAGAAGTCAGTTTTCACGAATTAAATTTAAGAGTTAATATACTTGCAAATGAGTTAATTAATAAGGGAATAAAGCTAGGAGACCGAGTTGCATTAATCTCAAAGAACTGTGCTGAATGCATAGAGCTTGAATTAGCATGTGCAAAGATTGGGGGTATATTGGTGAGTCTAAATTGGCGATTGACCCCTCCCGAAATTGAGCATTGCATCGACCTCACAAATCCAAAAATAATATTTGGGTCAGAAGATTTTGTCTTAACTCTGAACCAAAAAACAAAAGTAGAATATGTTTCTTTCGGACCCCAATATGAGAAATTATTTATTAATACAGTTCCCTCAGTTATTCCACTTATCGTCGACTCTGAAGCTGGTTTAGTAATAATTTTTACAAGTGGCACGACTGGATTACCTAAAGGGGCACTCTTGAGTCACCGGGCTTTAATTTTCAGAGCATTAATATTTGCCAGCGAGACAAATGCACCAATTAACGATACATTTGTTGCTTGGACACCCCTGTATCATATGGGGTCTAATGATTTTAGTATTGCAACACTTTTGCGTGGGGGCAAGGTAATCATTATCGATGGGTACAATCCTGACCAAATGATAGATGCAATCGAAAAATATTCTATACATTACTTTACGGTAGTGCCTGGAATGATCGAGGATTTTATATCTAAATTAAAGAAAAGAAACACTAAACCAAAACCTATTGGGTTGATAGGTGCAATGGCTGACCTAGTCCCAAAGCCTCTTTTAGAAGAAATCACCAAGTTACTGAATGCTCCCTATTTTAATACTTTCGGTTCCACAGAGACTGGCAACCCACCCGCCTCCGGTAACCTTGTACCTATTGGTAAAATACCAAACGTATTATCAAAAAAACAAAATCATTTTTGTGAAATCCGCCTTGTAAATTCTGAAGGTAAAGACGTCAAAAAAGGGGAACCAGGTGAGCTCGCTATTAGAGGTCCGAGCTTATTTTCAGGATATTGGGCTAATAGTGAGGCGAACGCAGAAGCGTTTCGAGACGGTTGGTTTCATATGGGCGATGTTTTCAAGCAAACATCTGATGGCCTCCTCGATTTTGTCGACAGGGTAAAATATATGATAAAATCAGGCGCAGAGAACATTTATCCTGCAGAAATTGAAAAACATTTATTTTCAGACCCACGAATTTTAGATGCAGCCGTGGTTCGAAAATCCGATGAAAAATGGGGTGAAGTGCCTGTAGTATTTGTAGCCAGTACGAATAAAATAAGTAGTGAACAGGTAATAAACATTTGTAAGGGAAAGATAGCAAATTATAAATTACCAAAAGAAGTTTATATGATTGATATTAACGCTTTCCCACGAAGCACATCTGGAAAAATCCAGCGACATATTTTAGAGGCACGACTAGAAGCCCTAGGTTAATAATTATTTATTATTGCGCAATGAATGGAAGCCAAGTCGCAATTTTCGGAAAAGTAATAATTAATGCAACCACAATCATAGCACATGCCATAAATGGGATAGCCGCCAAACAAATTTCTGAAAAACGAGTTCCAGTTGGAGCAACACCCTGCATAACGAATAGCAATAGTCCAAAAGGCGGAGTTGTAAAACTTATCTCCATTGCCAACAGCATTATAACGGCAAACCATATTACTTGTTGCTCGGGCCCCATTCCTAGATCAAAACCAGCCATAATAGGAAAAAAAATTGGCACGGTGAGCAACATCATTGCCAACTGATCCATAAACATTCCTAAGAATAATAGTATTACGAACATCACTAATAACATGCCCAACCCTGTGATATCAAAACTGGTCACCCATTCTATTAGTTTTACGCTTGCACCAGATCCAGCAAGAACGTTCGAAAATAAACTAGATCCAAAAAGTATCATTAAAGCAATGATAGTTACCCTACTGGCTCCCCACATTGATTTCCACATTGCATGACAAAAGTTTGGCCAAAATATTTTTACTTTTTCATAATCACCTTTTATAAGAGGAATAAAGAATAAATATATAAAAGAAAGAATAATAACTCCAACAGATCCATATGCGGCCGACTCTGATGGTGTTGCCACCCCAAACATGATTAGCAAAATTACAAGAAATATAACGGAAACCATAGGAACCACATCTACGAGTAAATACTTTAATTTAAGAGCCCAGGATATTTTTTCTACAGGATAAGTTGGCGCTAAAGATGGATTTATAGTAACCCTAATATAAATTAGCCCAGCGTACATTACTGCCAATATTAGTCCCGGAATAACCCCTGCTATAAGTAACTTACCAATATCCAACTCAGCCAGTGTACCAAGAAGAACAGCAAGAGCAGATGGCGGAATTAACATCGCCAGTCCACCTGTCCCCAATATAGGGCCAATAGACATACTTTTATCATACCCACGCTGTTGCATTTCAGGAACCATCAACGTTCCAAGCAACGCGGTCGATCCCATTGATGAACCAGATAATGTAGCAAAAGCAGTTCCCCCAGCAACTGTAACATAAGAGAGCCTGGCTGGCGTGCTACCCATGAGGTTTTCAATAGCGTCAAACATCCGTTTTGCTAAACCTGAGTGAAAAAAGAGCTCTCCCATTAATAAAAACATTGGGATTGGAACAATAGCAAATATCGCCAGATTTGAGAATGTATTATCAGTGAGTTGCTCAATACTCGCTGAAACATTGGCATCAAAGGTACCAAACCGCCCGTATAAAAAAAATGCTGCTATAGAATTTACTAAAATAAAAGCGATACCTATCGGAACTCCGACAAACATCAGAAACAGTATTGAGCCCAGCAAAACGCTTAAAATCCAATACCACTCCATTTAACTCAATCCCTCGAGATCACGTTTGGTTTCTTCCAGCTCAATTCGATCGCTTGCGATACCGGCCAAACCAGTATGCATGGGTTCAGATGTAAATATAAAGCGAATAAATTCAATCGCCATCAACAAAAAGCCAATCGGGAAAGGTATTGTGCTTACCCAAAGAGGTATATCCCATTGAGCGCGAAGTTCATCATATGCCATAATATCACTGAGTCGATCAAGGCACAGTAATCCAGAATACCAAGACCATGTAAGACATAAGCATCCGGCCAATAAACAGATTAAACGAGAAATAATACGTCTCTGTGACTCACCAAGTGCCGCAGTTAACATCTCTATATAGACGTGACCACGATTTCTAATCAAATAAGGTGATCCTAGAAAGAGAATATAGATAAAACCATATTCAATAAATGGGATTGTTGTTGGAGTATAATACAATCCCAAATATCTAAACCCACTTGAGTAAACAATAGCGAGCATTATCAGGGCGATATAGACAGCAGCAATGCCCATCAATCCCCCTAATAATTTGCCCCAGATTAAATCAATTTTTTTGATCATCTAAAGCGCTCGAATAAACATCAACTTATTAACACTGATTATTTTTTATTGCTGCCATGCTGCCCTAAGTTTAGCTACATGATCTGTACTTCTCTTAGCTTTCTTTAATCGCGCAATCATTCGTTGATAAGCCGAATCTACCGCGAGTTTTAGGTATTTATCAGGGTTAGGAACCTGATGAAACTTCATTCCACCTTTTAGGAGAGCAGCTTTCTCTTCTTTATGCATTTTTGAAAGCAAATCTCTATTTGAAAGTTCAAATTCCATAACTGTAGACTGAAGAATATTCTGTGCTTCTTTGCTCAGACCATTCCATTTTTTTAGATTCATGATCCAACCAAGATCAGTGGCATAAAAATCAGGCTCAACAGCGTGCCGAAGCATCTTATCCCATTTTAAGCCTCTCAGTCCAATAGTGGCCCAAGCCGCAGCATCAACTACACCCTTTTCCAATGCTCCGTATGTTGCAGTCGCTGGTAAACTATGCTGGGTCCCACCCATAGCCTCTATGAAAGCTCCATAAATTGGATTACCCCTAAGTTTCAGACCTTTAAAATCAACAAGCCCATTAGAGGCAAACTTTGGAGTATCTCGCATATAAAATCTAAATTTATTTCCATCTCCAGTCCAACCCAAGTACTTTACCTTAAAATGTTTTTGCTGAAGCTTATCCAACATATCAATGCCACCCGATTTTCTAGCCTGTTCTATCGAAGAACTAGCTGTCGAAACAGCCTCTAACTCTGGAATTGCTCTCGCATAAAAAGCAGCAGGGATACAGTTTAAGTCAACACGACCCTTGCTCACCGCCGGAGCTTGTTGAAACATTTTAATTGAGTTAAAGGGCAATACATCAATTTTGATAAGACCTTTACCTCGTTTATTTATAGCGGCTACAAGAGCCTTACAATTTTTTGTATATTGCAAAAAATCCGGAAATGGATAGACCAAAGTAAGTTTAGTCTCCGCATTTACATTTTTTGGAATGCTCGAAAAAAGAGCAGACATGCAACAGATCGTCAAAAAATATGCAAACATTGATATTTTTATTATTTTCATCTCATTTTACTCCCGTGTAAAAATTTATTCTAAAAATTACTTGAATTATGATTGCGTTTATCAGGTGGTTTGGCGTTAACGTCTAATAATGAATAGTATAATATTGAATATGAATTGTAAAATATAGAAAAGATTATTTAATTTAATTAATTAAATCAGTTTCTCAATAACCTCCGCCACAGTTTGGACATCCGTAAATAAACCATAAATAGACCTTAATGAGTTCTCATGAGCCTCTGGTGTCATTGCCGCAAGAGCATCTGAAATCATAGTCGTGTTGTAATTTAACATCATCGCATCACGAGCCGTTGCTTCGCAACACACGTTTGTCGCAACTCCGGAAATCAAGACATTATCAATCTCGTGCGATCTAAGTTGTTGATTAATATCCGACGATCCCTCTATAAATGCACTGAAACGTGTTTTTTTTACATATATATCTTCTTTTCCCAGTATAAGTTCTGGCCAGATTTGATAACCTTCATGGCTCTCAGAGAGTTCTAAATTTCTTCGTTCCCAATTTTTTTCAGAATAGAATTTTTTATATACACTCCAACCTTCGGTAGCATCGGGAGCAGCAGTAGTTTGAATCCAAACGACCTTTCCGCCTTTTGCACGTAGATTATTTGCCAGATTATTGATTTCCGGAACAATTTTTATCGCTGAAGGGCACGCGGCCAAAAAACCTGTTTTGATGAAATAGTTCTGCATATCCACAACGACAAGTGCAGTTTTTCTGGCAACGAAAGTCTCATTGATATACTCTCGCCCAATACGAATTCTTGATTGATTGCGGAACCACGTTCCTATTTTCCCATCCATAACTTCAGGCATTTATTTATCCCCCTAATGAGTCGATCAATTCCGAACATGTTTTTATATTAGCGACAGTTTTTAGATCTTTAATAGCAACTTCATGAACGCTTTGATCAAAAGCTGCACAACCATCGGATAATACAGTATTTTGATAGCCGTGAACATGTGCATCGCGAACAGTCGATGCAACCCCGCCATTTGTTACTATACCCCCAAATATTAAGTTCGTAATTCCAGCCTGTTTTAAGAGCCAATCCAAACGGCTCATATAAAATGCTGAATATGCGACCTTTTCGACAAATAGATCAGATGGAGCAAGTTCATCAATTAAATCATGACCAAAACTACCAGATAAGAAATCACCCTTAGACAGAAAAGGCCGGAGTTCTTGAAGATGTTCAGAAATAAAGGGCTCGCGATTTTTACCTGATACTAATGTGAAATGCGTAGAAACTATCCAACCGCCTGTCTCTCGAATTGTATTGGCAACTGGTTTTAATAAAGCTGGCAAAGACGAAATATATTCTGAAGTCGCTCCACCACGGGCATAAGCTCCACTCGAATGTATAAAATCATTCTGCATATCAATTAGTACAAGTGCTGTCGTATTTATCATAATAAATTTTTCCGAGAAATAATTAAATTCCCAAACTTGTCGACTCGGCCTTCAAGGTCTGGATCTAAAAAAATGGTTGTATCAGGCTGCTCGAGAAGCGCTGGACCCAGCACGCATTGGCCTTCAGGAAGACTTAAGCGATCATATATGTCCGTTTGCCACCAAGCCCCCTCAAACCAAACCTCACGGGACCCAGTTTTACTATCTTTAATTGAATCATTAGCTGAGGGGCCTAATATAGAAAGATCAAATTTTGGCCGATGGCCAACAACTATCACTCTAAGATTTAAAACTCTCATTCCAATATCAACCAATAAACGGCCAAAAGTTTGCTTATATGTATTTTCAAATGCACTTTGAATCATATTCAGATTCAAACTACTCTCTATTGTTTCCAATCTAATTGGGAGTTTGACTGCAACTGTATGTGTTTGCCCTAAATAAAGCATATCTAACTCAATTGCAGTTTCCACTCCGTCAAACTTAACATCTGCTTCAGATAAACTTTTTTGGCCTTCATTTGCCGTCGCTTTTATTTCCGATACCAATTCGTTGATATTTAGATCTTCGAGAATGCTATTAATCGTATGCACTTTATCAAATCGCATATCAGCAATAACGCACCCCAAGGCACTTGTAACACCGGGATAACGTGGAACTAAAGCTTTTGAGAGACCAACATCTTTAATAAGAGCACCTGCGTGCAGCGCACCGCCGCCACCAAAAGGCATGGCAACAAATTTTTGAGGATCGTGTCCACGTTCTACAGATACTAATCGAATAGCGCCAGCCATCTTTGCATTTGCGACTCTAATAATAGCTTCAGCTGCCGCCATTACCTCAATATTTAGAGGATCAGCAATATGTTTTTCTATTGAAATTTTAGCTGCTTTGACGTCCAAGCAAGCTAATTTACCTCCAATTGGCTTGTCAGCATTAATCCGGCCTAAAACAACATTTGCATCTGTTACCGTTGGACGATCATTACCTTGACCGTAACAAACTGGACCGGGATATGATCCGGCACTCTCTGGACCAATTTGCAGCAAACCACCCCGATCAACCGAAGCAATTGAACCCCCGCCAGCGCCAATCGTAGTGATTTCAACCATTGGTGTCCTAACGACCATTCCAAAATCAACCGATGTTTGGGCCGCCAGCGAACTCTCTCCGTTTGCAACAACGGATACGTCAAAACTTGTTCCCCCCATATCACATGTGATCAGATTAGGAAAACCAGCGCTTAGCCCTATATAGGCGCCGGCAATAACGCCAGCTGCTGGACCAGATAACGCTGTTCTAACTGGAAATGATCGAGCCATATTAACAGACATTACCCCACCATTTGATTGTACAATTAGTATTTCCCCTTCAAATCCACCTTTTCGAAGTCCTGCATCTAATCTTTCAAGATAGTTACCAATGGGAGGCTGCAAATAAGCATTTAACGTAGATGTAGAACAGCGTTCAAATTCACGAATTTCAGGGAGAATTTGAGATGAGCAACTGATGTGATCATTAGGCCAGATTTCTCTCAATACTTCATAAGCAATCTTTTCATTTAGATCATTTGCATAACTATTCATAAAGAATATACAAACCGACTCAGCCCCCAAATCTATAAGTTTTTTTGCAGCAGTTTTTACATCAAGTGGATCTAGAGCTTTATGAATTGTGCCATCAGCTAAAATACGTTCATCAACCTCAACTCGTAATTCACGCGATACAATCGGTTTAAAAGTTCCCCATAGACCCCACGTTTCTGGGCGGTCACGACGTCTCATTTCTAATACATCTCGGAAACCTTTAGTTGTAATAATACCTGTTTTGGCACCTTTTCGTTCCAAAAGGGCATTGGTGCCAACTGTAGTACCGTGAATGATTAGAGAAACACCTGAGAGTTTTTCCTGCTGTTTTGCAATACCCTCCTGGATCCCCAGAGATTGATCATCATGTGTGGAAGGTACCTTAGCAACATTGCATGAACCATCTGCTTCATTCAGAAAAAAAACATCAGTAAACGTACCGCCCACGTCTACACCGACAACCGTTTGACGTTCTTCTTTATCACCAATCATGTCAGCCCTTCCTTCTCAATAGATTGGTTTCTTTTACATTGAGAACGCCATCCTCTGATACGACACAGTTGTATTCTTTCAGAGCTGAAGCGGACGTTACATAGCCTAGGCGGGCATCATCGGCAACCAGACTTGGATCTCGTTCAAGCGCGCTCCCGTATCCACCTCCTCCTGGAGTTTCCAAACGAATTCTCTGTCCTTTATTAAGGTGTATACCAACCATCTTTGACACCATCGGCGGTGAAGTTTTATCATTCAAAGCTGATGGATAAGTAAATTTGTTTAATGCTCCTGTTTTCCCGCCATTAATTCCTGGGGGGCCAAATTTACCCCGCTCGCCAAACAAAAAAGCATCTGCCTTTTCCTCAAGTAACTCAATCTCATAGATAGCGCCACAACCACCGCGATTTTTTCCCGATCCACCACTATCGGGCCTCAGGGCCCACTCAGTAAAAAGAATTGGATATGCAGCCTCTAGGATTTCGAGGGGTGGAATTGTAGCTGTTGAAATTGGAGCATTACCATGGTTCAAACCATCACCCTCTGGGTGACCACCGTGACCTCCCCCAAAAAAAGAAAACATTACCCAGCGAGAACCATTTTTACGATAACCTGACATTGACAAGGCATTTATTGTTCCATAAGCACAGCCATTACTAATTTCTGGAGCAACCTGAGAAATACATTGAAACATGACATCAATAACACGCAGAATAGTCTCTGTGTACCCGCCAACCGGCTTTGGCCGGCTAACACTTAAGAGGCTATCGCTTGGAATCACAAAATTGATGGGTTTTAACACTCCAGCATTTGCTGGAACTTCGCGAAATATATGCTTCAAGGCAACATAGCATGAGGCTATACATGTTGAATAAGATATGTTTACAGGTCCATCGCATGCAACAGAAGTGCGAGAGAAATCCAATGTCATCTGGTCGCCTTTGATACTGAGGTCAAGAGCAATTTTTAGGGGTTCATCAATAATGCCATCATTATCTAACCAATCTTCGGCAGAATAGGTCCCATCGCGAAGTTCGCTGATATAACTCGCCATAAGTTTCGCAGCGCTATGATTCAACTCAACCAAAGCGGATGTCACTATGTTTTCACCATACTCTGAAAGTAAATCATTAAGCCTTAAATCGCCCAATTCCAGAGCGCTAACTTGACCATTCAAGTCTCCATAAAGACTACCGGGCAAACGAGAATTAGATTGGAGTATCGATATAATATCACTATTGAGAACACCTTCTTTATATAAGAGAACTGGAGGGATAAGCATGCCTTCCTGATAACATTCTGTTGCCACGGGGTTATAATTACCGGGCACATTTCCTCCTACATCGTGCCAGTGCCCAACTGATGCCAGAAAACAGAATATTTCACCGTCATAGAAAAATGGCCTAACAAGTTTGAAATCTGACAAATGTGTCCCTCCCTCATAAGGGTCATTAAATATAAAAACATCCCCAGGCCTCAGAGTAAGCTTCTCCTTCCTAACTTTATCAATCACTAGTTTTACGGCAAAAGACATTGCACCAACAAATACAGGCAAACCCGATTTACCCTGCACTAATGTCTCACCAGTTTCAGCATGATAAAGGCCGTGACTGGCATCATGAGCTTCAGCGATTATCGGATTAAATGCACTACGGAAAAGTGTCGCATCCATCTCATCTGCGATTTGTTCTAATCTACCTTTTAGAACAGCTAGGAGAACAGGATCTAATTTCATAGATTAAATTTAACCTCCACCATCATATTTCTCTCCTAATTCCAACATTTTATCTGTACCGAGAAGTGCATTTAACTCATTAAAATCAAACATATTATTTTGATAATTAATCGTCGACCCATTACTTTTTAAAAATCTAAAGTATTGATCCGCAGCATGGGCAATAACCCTCACTAAGGCTCCCGGGAATATAACAATTGAAAAACCCAGTCTCTCCAGCTTATCTGCAGGCATCAGCGGTGTTTGCCCTCCCTCAACCATATTTACCAATTGAGGGATGTTTTTATCCAAAGTAGAAATTGCGTGTTTTATTTGTTCATTACTCTCAAATGCTTCCACAAATAAAACGTCCGCTCCCGCCTCAATATATCCGTGCGCACGATTTAAAGCTGATTCATATCCCTCAACCGCTATCGCATCTGTCCGGGCAATTATAATTGTATTATCATCGTTGCGTGCATCTAGAGCAGCTCTAATTTTGCCATTCATTTCTTGCGGACTGATAAGCGTCTTTCCTTTTAAATGTCCACATCTTTTAGGTAGAGATTGATCCTCAATCTGAATTGCTGACGCACCATTACGCTCAAGAACTTTAACCGTACGCTGAACATTTAGAGCATTTCCAAAACCCGTATCTGCATCAACGATAAGGGGAAGTCCGGTACGCTCTCTAATTGCACCAACCACATTTGCGAGTTCTTCTGCTGTGATAAGTCCAATGTCCGGTCGACCCAATTTAGTATAGGCGATTGATGCTCCAGATAAATAGAGGGCTTCAAAACCCGCTATTTCTGCCATCATTGCCCCAAATGCATCAAAGATTCCTGGTGTAAGCAGAATATTGTCTCTAGAAATCCGTTCTCGTAAAGTTTTCTGAGCAGTCATCAATTTTCCCCTTTAAAGATACCTAATTTAGCTTCTAGAGAAGGTACTAATCCCCCAGCCTCAATCAGCTTCATTAAATTATCAGGAACTGGTTCAGTAGTTAACTCAATGCCTCTTGTCATATTTTTTATTTTACCTAATCTTAAATCCAAGCTTATTTCATCATTTGACTTCAAGTCATCAACGTTTTTACAACTAACCACTGGTAACCCCAGATTAAAAGCATTTCTATAAAATATTCCACCAAATGAGGTCGCTATTACTGAGGCTACTCCAAGTATTTTTAGAACTTGCGCTGCTTGCTCTCGACTTGACCCAACACCAAAATTTTTACCCGCAACAACGATATCACCTTTTTTAATACTTTTAGAAAAATTAGGATTTACTGTTTCTAAGCAATGGGCAGCTAATTGTTCAATAGGCAGCTTTATGTATCCACCGGGCGCCAAAATATCGGTGTTAATATCGTCACCAAGTTTCCAGATTCGACCAATCATCAATTTAGAAACTCTCGCGGGTCTTGGATATGACCTGTGATAGCACTAGCCGCAACTGTATAAGGAGATGCTAGATAAACTTTAGAAGAATTAGCACCCATGCGTCCTTGAAAATTTCGAGCCGTTGTAGCTAGGCATACTTCTTTCTCTGCTAAAACTCCTACACCATAACCTGCGCATGCTCCACAACCTGGTGGTAACAAATTTGCACCAGCATCTAAAATAATTTCAGTAATACCCTCTTTTGTGGCATCTTTTAAAATTTGCGATGAGGCTGGAGCAACGGTTAGCCGCTTGCCCGTTGCAACTTTTTTCCCCTTTAGAATTGAAGCTACCATTTTTAAATCATTTAGTTTAGCGCCCGTGCAAGCTCCAACATAAAATTGATCAATTTCTGCTTTATCTACTTCAACAACAGATGCAGAATTTGCTGGGCTATGCGGAACCGCAACTTGAGGGTCAAGAGTATTCGCATCAAAATTGTGAACTTTAAAATAGTTTGCACCTGGGTCACATTTAAATTTTTGTGAACAATCTAATTTCCCGCCAGCTTTTAAAACAAATTCTTCTGTTATGATATCGGGCTCAATTAAGCCCGCCTGCGCCCCAAGTTCAGCAGCCATATTACAAAGGGTCATTCTTTCATACATGTCTAAACTTTGAATAGTACTACCCGTATATAATATTGATTGATAATCAGCGCCATCCATTCCTAGAACTGAACACATTTTCAACGCCATATCCTTTGCTGCAACCCCTTCCGTGAAAATACCAGACCAATCAATTTTAATTGTCTCGGGAACTTTTATCCATGTTTCTCCAGTCACGAGCACACCCAACATATCAGTTGCACCTATACCAAACATATAGCAACCAAAAGCGCCTCCGGTTGGAGAATGACTGTCTCCCCCAACAGCAAACATGCCTGGATGCAAATGACCACGTTCGGGCGTTACAATGTGGCAAATACCTTGCTGATCGTAGAAATTTAATATGTTTTGCTCTTTAGCCCACTGGCGTGTTAATTCAAGAATTTCAGCACTTTCAGCATCCGTGCATGGACTAAAATGATCAGAAACCAAAACAACTTTTGTTGGGTCCCATACATTAACTCCCAATTTGTCCATAAATGGTTTAACACGGCGAGGTCCCCCGCTATCGTGTATCATCGCCAGGTCTACTTGGCATGTAACTATTTCTCCCGGCCGTACTTCCGCACGCCCCGCAGCTTTGGCTATTATTTTTTCTGCAATCGTAAGGCCCATCAAAAATAATTCCCTATAAATTCTTTAATCAGAGCATTCCCCAATACTGAGGTAACCAAAGTGCCAATAC
>JADHRD010000091.1 GCA_016777585.1 Rhodospirillales bacterium
TGAAAAAGGTCCAACTCTGAGGTGCTTGATATTCCCAGACTATCTCGCCAGTTGTTGGATTAAACTCGATAGCCCTGGAGCGTGGAGGTAAAACATCATTATTCATACCGTTTGAAAAGAACGTAATATTTCCGTTGTTTAAGAATTCGGCATTATGTTGGTGACCCCAGTTACGTTCACGATGGCTCCATACGAATTTTTTTGTTTTCTTATCAATTATGGCCATCATGTCTAAGTGTCTAAAATTAATTAAGAAATTACCACCCGGTGCTGGTGCACAAGAATTGGCGTGAGCGAATTCAAACCGATGACAATCATCAGCCATAGGAAAATCTCCAATATTTAAATCTCGAGCATGCCACTCCCACTCAATATTACCGTTGGGATCAACTTCTTTAATGAAGTCACTATAAATTTTACCTTCTCGCTCTGTTCCTGGAATTCCCCCCTTAACCTGTGTTGCTTCGAGTTCCGTCATTTCATCCCAACCTAGATACATCGTATTGCCGTTTGGAAGCCTGCGAAAGTCATGATGCTGTGCGTGGTCTATATGTTCCCAAACTAGATTGCCATTCCAGTCATATTCTTTTAAATGCCCGCCTTTGCCTTCGATTACAGGTGGACCTTCTGTTGTAAGGCCAGAAGTTAGCAAATGTCCATCAGGCAATAGATAAGCTAGTGTACCAAGCTTATGCGACAGGCTCCATTGGTGAACAGGTTCACCTAACATGTTAACCAAATATACGGTATTGCCGTGTACGGGTGCGACTAATGTATAACCAGGTGAGCACTTATTTTTATCGTACTCTATTAATCCAAGTTTCTGATATCGCAAGACTTATGCTTTCTTTAATAAGGAGTTTAGATTGATAGAATATTTAATTTTTATCCCAGGTTTTTGAATACCAATCAGTTACCGACATTTTGAAGCTCGGTTGAATAGAGATCCGGTCATACCAAGCCATTAGGTTTGGAAACTGTATAAAATCAAATCCACCCCGCTTAAGAGTAGTTATGGTTGGTGACCAAGAAATATCTGCCAAAGTATAGGTATTCCCTACAAGCCATTGATTTTCTTTGAGAATAAATTCCATCTCTGAGAAGTGGCCATTTAATAAGTTCACTGCAACCTCAGCATCTTGGGCAGTAAAACTTTGGCCGGGCAAGTCATGTTTTCCATGAAAGGCTAAATATGCAGGATCTTTTTGAAGTTGGCGATAGAGTGTCACTTCTTCTTTAGTCTTCTTCATTGCCTTGGCATTTCTTTTGTAATACTGAAAAGTTTTTATGCCCGGCATATGTACTTCACCTGAAATTCTAAGCCATCGATCTATTTCTATTTGATATTCCTTGGATACATTCCGAAAACTTGGGTCTGGGAAGGTTTCTTCTAAATAAATGAGGATATCATTGGACTCTGTAATTACTTTGCCATCATGCACAAGCGAGGGAACAACCCCCTTTGGATTAATGCCAAAATATTGCTCAGTTATATTTTCTCGTTTTGCTAGAAGAATATGATGGCTTTCCCACGATAGTTTCTTTTCTTCTAAGAGAAATCTTACTCGTGCTGAGCAATTCGAAATATGGGCATGATACAAGTGTATACCTCTAAAATCTAAAATCTCTCGATTTGTTGGTTCGATCAATGGCATTAAGAAAATTCCTTATAAACTAATGTTATACTCGAGAATTATTGTAATCTATGAGACGATCGCGAGCCTCATCACGTAGCAGTAACCCAGCCTTGGCATGGTCGGAACTTAGATCAGCTGTATGACCTTCATACTCGTCGAGCTCTAAGACACTGGGTCGGTTGCCAAGACTATCCCACCATTGTCTGACGTTTGGGCGATCAGTAAACCAAATATCGAGCCATTTAATCATATCTAAAACTTTAATTAGTGGGGCGTAACAGGTTTCCACTAAGGTTAGATTTTCCCCCATAATCCAAGGACGCCCGTCTGAGAGGGTGTCTTCCATTTTTTGAAAAATCTTATCCCATCCTACCAATCCCCTTAGTACCCATTCAGACGCCATACCTTCCCGAATAACAGACTGTTGTCGAAGTGTTTTTTCAAGGTCTGGTTGTTTTTTCCACCTGCGTTCTAAGATATCTATCGGAATAACACTGCGAAATCTTGTAACAAAATTCAATGCAGCTATACCTGGAAACCCAACCTCATCCGACTCTTTTATCCATTCACGTAAGTAGGCCCGATCGACTATATTTTCAGGTTTAAGAGGTCGCTCAGGTATTAATTCATCAATATAATCACATATTATCGAAGATTCACGGATTGGCATTCCGTTATGCACTAAAGTAGGAACCACGGCTTTCGGGTTTATGCTTAAATAACTGTCTTCGAAATGATCCTCGTTAAGAAGCTTAATATAATGCGGCGTCCATTCATCAATACCCTTTTCTATAAGGGTAATTACAGCTCTGTTCGAGCATACTGAGTCAGCTTCTTTTAAGTAATATAATTCTAACATGAATTTTTCCTTATCCCTCTAAACTTTATTTAATTATTTTGGTTCGCCATGCCCCCCAAAAGTTACACGAGTTAATTCTCTATACAATGGGAAAAAATCATCAACTGCAGCATGTTGCGTTGAGGTATTATCCCAAACAGCTAAGGTTCCTATGTCCCATTTATGGCGCAATTGAAATTCTGGTCGAGGTGTAAGGCCATATAAAAAATTTAAAATTCCATCGCTTTCTTTCCTTGGAATATTTACAATATGGCTCGTAAACCCTGGATTGACGTAGATTAATTTTCTACCATTGCGAGGATGCGTTCTAACAAGGGGTTGAGCAATAGGGGGGTTTGCATTTTTATGTTTCATATAATGTTCCACCCCTTTCTTTAAAATTCCCTGTCTGCCGCCTAAACCCATATCCCAACTATGAATAGCGCTTAATCCGTCTAAATATTTCTTCATTCGTTCTGACAAGGAATCATAAACCGCAATCATGCTTACCCAAATTGTATCGCCCTTTCCTTGAGGAATTTTACGCGAGTACAGGCTTGTTCCAGCAGGGGGCTCCTTAGCCCAAGTCAGATCAGCATGCCACTTTGCTGTTCCAGTTGGAGGAGTTTCTTCATCATTTATAACGATTTCTATATCAGGATCATCATCCAAACGATCAAAGAAAGATTCGGAAGGCCGAAGAGGACCAAACATCTTAGTCGCTTCCTTCTGTTGAGCAGGCGTTAAATCTTGTTCAGGAAAAAATATAACTTGATGGGTATCAAGAGCTGCTACTAATGACTCCGTTACTTGCTTTGAAAGCTCTTGAGTGAGATTAATGTTTGTTATTGTCGCTCCAAGGCAGGCGCCACATTGTTTTAAAATATAATCTGAATTACTCATACTTTTCAATCCTCTCTTATTTTTAAATACTTTTTAATACAAACATTAGAAGTTTTGTTAGGCTAATTAATAATACTATTTGAGCGCAATGCGCCTTGCTCCTACTATTTACTTGGTTTTTTTTTAAAAAAATATACGACTAACTAAATAGAAAATTTTATTAAGGTTTATTGCTACGGTTATTTGATTGAAGAGTTAGTTAAATTAAAACCAGTATATTACGAGTTTAATCTTTATTGGGGTAAAATGTTAAAATTATATCATCATGGTTCATCAGTTTGTGCTGCAAAAGTACGTATGTACCTGAGTGAGAAGAAATTGGATTGGAAAGGTCATTATATTGATATTCTCGCAGGTGAGCAGTTTGATCCAGAGTATATCAAACTTAATCCAAAGGCTGTTGTTCCAACGCTGGAGCATAATGGCGAGATTATTTGCGATTCTACAATTATTTGTGAATATTTAGAAGATACATTTAAGGAGTTTCCTATACGGCCGACTAACCCAGTTGAGCATTCACGGGTTCTCTATTGGACGAAGGCGGTGGACGAAGCTCTTCACCCGGCTTGTGGTTTCATCACTTATCTTGCATGCCATCGACATATTGTAAGCCGACTAGGCTCGGACAAGGTTAAAGCATTTCTAGAATCAACCCCTACCATGTCGGTCACGGCTGATTGGCATGAAACAAAAAAATCTATTGTACGCAAAGGAATGAAAGCTAAGGGAGCCCATGCAAAACTGCGTCTTTATGATCATTATCTAAAAAATATGGAAGATAATCTGGAAAAAAATAATTGGCTGGCGGGCGATAGTTTTACTTTTGCAGATATTGCGATGACACCGTATATCAATCGCCTTGAGATGCTATCCATGTCGGGTATGTGGACCGGCGGCCGTATGCCAAGAGTTGAAAACTGGTTTAAAAAGATTAAGAAGCGCCCAAGCTTTAAGCCAGCTTTGGTTGATTGGTTGCCTGATGACCTTGCCGAGGATATGCGAAATTTTGGTTTTGAGAGTTGGCCAGAATTTGCTAAATTACTTGAAATTGAGATTTGATTTGAGCTAATTGACGTTAACTAAGAAACTTATTACCATTCACTCTTCATAAATTAAATCTGACCCGTTTAAAGCTTTAGATATATAAAAGGTATGTAACTGATGTCACAGCAACTTGATCCGGATCGTAAAATTGAAGGTAGTTATATATTCACGGGTCCGATGAGCCAAAAAGGCTATGCCCTCAATAAATTAGGTGCTTCTTTAGTATCGGATGACGCACGTGCTAGCTTTAAAGCTGATGAAGATAGCTATATGGAAAGATTTGAGTTAACTGAAACGCAAAAGAAATTAATACGCGATCGAAATTGGATTGGATGTGTTAAAGGGGGGGCAAATATATATTTTCTTTACAAAATAACTTCTGTGTTTGGAGATTCCCTTTATAAGCTTGGTGCAAAACAAGCTGGTATGTCCTATGAGGAGTTTCTTAGGACACGTAAAATTAGTGGTGCAACATAAATGGGTAAGATCGTAGCTGGAATAGGTACTTCTCATGTTCCATCCATTGGAGTTGCTTACGATAAAGGTCAGCAAAAGAGTGAAGCATGGAGCCCTTTATTTGATGCATATGAACCTGTTCAAAAATGGCTTTCAGAAATAAAACCTGATGTTGCAATAATCACCTATAACGATCATGGGTGCGATTTCTTTTTTGATAAGTACCCTACTTTCGCAATTGGTGCAGCTGATAAGTATCCTATTGGTGATGAAGGTTTTGGTATGAGGCAACTTCCACCTGTACCCGGTGATACAGCGTTTTCCTGGCATTTAATTAATGAGCTTGTATATAATGAGTTTGATATCACGGTTTGCCAAGAATTAAAAATGGAGCATGGATTTTTAGTTCCAATGAATTTATGTTTTAGTCAAGAACCTAGCTGGCCTCTAAAATTTGTTCCCTTAGCTGTAAATGTTATTCAGCATCCGCTACCCACAGCGGCCCGATGTTTTAAACTGGGAAGAGCCATTAGAAATGCTGTTGAGGATTATAATGACGACTTTACAGTCGCTATTTTTGGTACGGGAGGCATGTCACATCAATTGTCGGGTGAGAGGTTCGGTTATCTTAATAGTGAATTTGATGAATGGTTTTTAGATCAAATAGAGGGAGACCCCAGCGCCTTAATTAGTATGACCCATCAGGAACTTATGGAACGCGCTGGTGTTGAAGCTGTCGAACTAATTATGTGGCTTGTTATGCGAGGAGCAATGTCAGATCAAGTTGAGCGCATTCATCGCAACTATTATGTTCCAATGACCACCGGCATGGGCCTTATCACACTTGAGAATGTCGTTCCTTAATAAGAAAATTCATAGTCATTAAGACATAATTTTATGCATTTCCTGCTCAAATTCGTCTACATCAAAATAGAGCGGCCCCATTCCCCCTTGATATGCAATTTTACCATCTGGCGAGATAATGTATAAACGATCTGGCCAAGATTGATATTTATATTCTGCATCATTATCCATTCCATCTAAAAGCATTGGAAACGAGAAATTATATCTCAACATGCAAGTCGCTGCTATTTCAGCTCGTTCATCTTCGGTTGTTGGTTGTTCAAAAATAACATCTTCGTCGAGGTTGCGGATAACTTGGTCCTCACCTTCTGCATGTGCTTCTCGGATATAAACCCCAAAAAATTTTGCTTTATCACCGAAAGATTTAGCTAGATCGTCGAGGCGCACGGCCCCATCTCTAAAAGGAGGTCAGGTATAAGACCCAAAGACCAGTCCTATTGGTACTCCAAATTGTGATGATAACTTCATCATTTTATCTGTTCTTTTCCCTTGCGCATCAAGGATTTCGACATCAAAGTCTGGCGCATCTTCTCCCACTTTTGGGGAGACTTCTTGGTCTCGAATAACTCTACCTTCAATTAAAGTTCTAAGTTCATCTCTCGTCATGCCTCGAGTATCTAGCCATTCTTGCTTTGAATTAGTTACGATTTTTTCAAATTTTTCAGGTAATTTTACGGACATAATTTTAGAACCTTTCTCTCTATTTATCTTTTTTATACAATTTATAATAACTTATAAATACTTATTAAATTTATCAATAATTTAATGTATATGCTTTCAGCGATTATCCAATTTTATATTTTAAATTGAGCGCAATGCGCACTTTTGCGAAAGTTAGGAGGTAATAAGAAATTTATTTCTTTAACCAAATAAGTCTACACATTAGATTTTAATTTTTTTGATTTCTAATTCTAGTTTATCCTTTGCTGCCACAAGTTTTTCAATATAACGATCTGCAAGCTCCTGTCCTGTTATAGCTGAAGCTATGCCAACAATTCCGATCGTTCCTAATACTCTTGATCCATATAGTATTGGAACAGCTAGGCTATCAGTTCTCCCGTCGTATATATGCTGTCTGCATCTAATACCATATTCGTGTTTTCGTGTTTCTTCCAAAAAATTCTCAACGTATTTTGGCTTATTGACTAATAGGTCAAACTGATCTTTGGATTTTCGCAACAAATCTAAAATTTCTTCTCGCTCATCATCGGGGCAGTAACTTAAATATACCCGGCCAGTTGCCGAAATCATCATTGGAAATCGGTGTCCTACCGTCACCCAGTCTATTGAAAAAGGACTGAATCTTCGTGTAGTATCTCGCAAATACATGGCGTCATTAATAAATGTCGCGAGGTCGCATGGCCAAGTAACATCTTTGCATAACTCAATAAGGATTGGTGAGGCCACATCAGTTATCCATTCTTCCTCACTAAAACCATCACTTAGTTTCCGAACCAAGTGGGTCAGATAGTACTTGCCGTCAGTTTCTAAGCGCCTAACGTAACCATATTTTGTGAGGGATATAAGCATTCGGTCAACAGCTCTTCTGGAGAAGCCTGACGTTCTCGATAAATCGCCAATATTTGCTCCACGACATTGATTGAGGAGTTCAATAATATCAAACATTCTTTCAGCGCTTTTTACACCCGCGTAACGTTCCATGAGCCCATCATTATTTATAAATCTTAGCTAACGTAATGCCTGTATAACGATTTTGGGCGCTATGCGCCAGTATGTATTAAATCTTCGGCGCTATGCGCCTTATTTTTAAGTATTATATTTAAATATGGATTGTAATCAAAATATTTCCCCCCATAAAGTTGGTCACATAACGTAAACTAACTTACTATTACTAAATGCAATATTTTGATTTCATTATTAAAGAATGGCGTTTCCTATTTTTTGGTATCGCGCTAAACTTTTTTTCCAGTACTGGTCAGACTTTTTTTATCTCTATTTTTGGAGCTGAATTTAAAAAAGATTTCGGATTGAGTGATGGGGACTTTGGTTTTCTATTTATGATAGCAACGTTATTGAGTGCATTAAGTTTGATTTGGTTTGGTCGGTTAATTGATCGAATAGATTTACGAATTTATACATTATTCATATGTTTGGGTAGTATTTTTGCGAGTTTATCTGTCTCACTTGCAACTTCCACTATCATGCTTTGTTTTTCATTTTATTTGCTACGCCTTATGGGGCAGGGGTTAATGAACCATATTGCTGTTACATCAATGGGAAAATATTTTTCTACAGAGCGAGGTAAAGCGATCGGAATAATAACCTTTGGAATGACCCTCGGTTTAGCATTTTACCCTTCAATTGGAGTTTCGTTAAATGAGTTTTATGGTTGGCGGGATAGCTGGTTCTATATTGCTATTTTTTATTCAATAATTCTGGTTCCACTTATGCTATGGTTACTAAAAGGGCAAAAGAATCGGCATAAAATTTATACAGAAAAATTATCAATCGAGGTATCAAATGATATTAAAAATAGCCAGTATTCGGTACGCAGCATGTTATCTGAAGCGCAGTTTTATTTGACTATACCGGCGATACTCTCATCGTCATTTTTGTTGACTGGATTGCTTTTTCATCAAGTTTCTATTGTAGAGAGCAAAAACTGGTCCATCTCATTTTTTGCGAGCGGTTTCGTAGGGCTAGCTTTGGCATCTCTCTTAACGTCACTTGGAATAGGTGTCCTGATAGATAAATATAAGGCTATTAACTTATTACCTTTTATTCTCGTGCCATTGTT
>JADHRD010000092.1 GCA_016777585.1 Rhodospirillales bacterium
TGAGCCCGACCACGGCTCTGATCCAGGTAGCATGATTACCCGTGCCGAAAAAAATGGCAATGGGTATATTCTTACAGGAAATAAAATGTGGATTTCAAATTCGCCAGTAGCTGATGTATTCATTGTTTGGGCGAAATTAGACGACGTAATTCGAGGCTTCATTCTGGAAAAAGGAATGGAAGGTTTAAGCGCCCCAAAAATCGAAGGAAAGTTCTCGCTTCGGACTTCGATAACGGGAGAGATCGTTATGGATAATGTTTACGTTCCCGAGGAAAACTTATTACCTAATGTAAAAGGATTAGGGGGTCCATTTGGCTGCCTAAATAAAGCCCGATACGGGATCTCTTGGGGGACAATTGGAGCAGCTGAGTTTTGTTGGCACGCAGCGAGGCAATATACACTGGACCGAAAGCAGTTTAATAGACCTCTCGCCTCTAACCAACTTATTCAAAAAAAATTAGCTGACATGCAAACCGAAATAACACTGGGTTTACAAGGGGTTTTGCGAATTGGTCGTTTAATGGATGAAAATAGGTGTCCACCAGAAGATATTTCAATGATGAAGCGCAATAATGCTGGAAAAGCATTAGATATAGCTAGGGCCTCTCGCGACATGCATGGTGGAAATGGAATTGTAGACGAATTCCATGTTATACGTCATCTTATGAATTTGGAAACCGTCAACACTTATGAAGGAACCCACGATATTCACGCTCTTATATTGGGAAGAGCGCAGACAGGTTTACAAGCTTTCTTTCCAGAATAACCTGATACATGCAAGAGTATGGTTATTTGTGCTAATTGAATAAATAACCTTAAATTCCTCTCAGTACACATGTATAAATAGTTAGTCCCCAGCAAATAGGCGGTTAACATGAATAGCCCTCAAAAACTTCCAGTGATAGGAATCCCAACTTCGGTCATAGATTTACCAGATTCGAAATTTAAAGCCCATATTAATGGTCATAGGTATATTACTGCGTTACTCAAACACTCAAAATGCATAGCTTTTCAGATACCATCTCTGGGCAAAGATTATAATTATTCGGATCTGATTAACCACTTTGATGGAATCTTATTAACCGGCGGGCGCGCAAATATCGAACCACATTATTATGGTGGCAACCCGTTCCCAGACGGAGAAGTAGTTGATCCTGAGCGAGATTCAACAGTTTTACAATTAATCCCCGTTTGCATTAAATTGGGGATCCCACTATTTGGTATTTGTAGGGGGCTCCAAGAAATTAATGTCGCGATGGGTGGCTCTCTTCACTATAGAATACATGAACTACCAGGGAGAAGTGATCATAGAATGCCAAAAGGTAATAATATTGATGATCAAGAAATTTATGCACTGCGTCATTCCATCACTTTGACCAAAAACGGGTTTTTGAATAGATTAGTGGGTAAATCAGAATTATATGTGAATAGTTTACATGGCCAAGGTATTGACCGTCTTGGAAAAGATCTAACTATTGAAGCAGTTTCTGATGATAATATAATCGAAGGCATTAGCATAAAGAACCATCCTAATTTTGGTGTGGCTGTTCAGTGGCATACGGAATATCAACCAGAAAAAGATGATCACAGATTATCGCGGTGTCTCTATGAGGCCTTTGGTCATGCAGCGAGACAAAGAATGTTGAACCGTTGATTATATTTTATACAAAATGAGAAGATTACTTAATAATCTCAAATCATTCACATTTATGGTTACTTTGCTATTAACCATTAACTTTACATTTAGAGATACTAGAGCTGATATAAGTCAACATTTTGGAATAGAATTCGGAAGCGACTATAATAGCATCACCCACAAAAGTATAAAAATTAGAAAAAATATTCATACAGTACTAATTCAAACTAACAATGCACCACCGGATACTAAATCTCTGAGAGCCGAAATTTGCGATAATTTTGGAGTTCAGATAATTACCTGGCGAAGTATTGAAAGATCTCTTAGTTCAGGGGTTGAAAATCTAGAGAAAATTAGAAAAAAGCTAACAATACGTTTTGGATCCTCTAAAATTAAAAATGGGTCTTACATTTGGACAAAGAATTCTATCAGTATCGTCGCAAAAATTAGAATTAAAAAGAATACTTATCAAAATCAAATCCGATATTTTGGACCTAAGAATGAAGAGTGCTTAAACCAATTAATTGACACTCAAGACTAGTAATTTAAGCTCTTATAATATTCAAGTTACGCAACTATTCGATTTGCTCAATTGCTCCGCCATTTTTCGGACATGACTAGTCAGTATATTAATTAAAGCCCTCTGGAACGGATCAGCATTAATTAACTTTTGATTAAATTGATCCCTATCAATAACAAGAACTTCAACTATTCCGCCAGATGCTCGAGCAGAACCCATTCTTTTCTCATTATCAATTAACGCCATCTCTCCAAACATACCCCCTCTGCCAACCGTACCAATAACCACATCCTTTTCGCCCACAAGCCTAGAAATAGAAACTGAGCCTAATAGCACTACAAAAGCAAGTTCTCCAATTTCCCCCTCGCGAAAAATATATTTTCCTTCTTTAAATACTCTTTTAGTAGAACCCGCAGGTATTTGTATGTCTGGATCTTTATTATCGATATTTAGATGCTCATTCATAATTTCTATTCCATATCTTCTTCATAAATTCCAGACTTAAAATTTATGCAATCGTATTAGTACTAAAATAATACTTAAATAATTTTTTATTTATTGGAGACGTCCTCTGATTTGTTTTGATTCAGCTGCGTATCGATAACATCTAAAAATTATGTTGGTTCCTGTATATGCTGGATGATCATACTCGACAAAGTAAGGTGAAATATACTCCCAAACTATCTCTTGGTCAGGCGTAACCTCAAATAATCTTCCCCATAATCCCTCACAAATGAGAGTGTTTCCAGAAGGAAGGCGTTGGCATCCACTAATAAACCAACTCATAAATGATCTGGGTGGCGAGCCGGAGTAGCTCCACACTTCTTTTTTACTTACTGGATCCATCTCAATAACCCGTGAACCGGTCTCTGGTCCATGCACATGAACGTCAGCTCCATTAGCAAAAAAGAGAATATTACCATTATCCAACATCTGAACATCGTGATGCTGACCAAATGTAATTTCATTTAATGACCATTTTATTTTTTTTGTATCGCGGTCAATAATAATCATAGTATTATTATTACGCCAATTTACAATCACATCTTCATCCAAAGTCAGGGCGACGGTGTTGGCATGGGCATACTCGCGACGGTTGATAGTAGGGTCGATCGGAAACTGAGTCATATCCATATGCTCCAGAACATCCCATTCCCAAACTAGCTTGCCGTTTGAGTCGACTTCTCTAATTACATCAGTATAAATCGCACCATCATTTTCTGTTCCCGGCAAACCTCCAGGTATCGAATTTAAAATAGTCGGATCAGTTTGCTTGACCCATGCAGCATAAATAGTGTTACCATTTTTTTTCCTCCTAAAATCGTGGTGCTGCAAAGGATCATTATGCTCCCAAATTATTTTACCATCCCAATCATACTCAACTAGTCGCCCACCTTTCGCTGGAAGACCAGCATCTTGATCCTTAGTTCGAATAGCCGCTAAAAGATTACCATTTTCAAGCAAGTATGCGTAATTGCCTACGTCACTGGGCAAATCCCACTTATGCACCACCTCGCCATCCATATCTATCAAATATGTATTGTACTGTCCTAGCGGGGTAAACAGTGTATAACCTGGTGTAGATTTTTTTATCTTATGCTGAAGAATACCGGACCTAGTGTCAATTGCGGGCACTCTGCTCTCCTATAAATAAATAGTTATACTAGCTATGATTTATCAATAAAAATATATTTTTAAAAGACTTTAAATAATCAATTTTATCTGTCTCTAATGGGGCACTCGAGACTGTTTAGAATTTCTCTTAAATGTTCATCAATTGGTTCAGGGCGCTTACTATTGGGGTTTAAAAAAACTGTAACAGCTTCTGCAACGGAAAAACAATCAGTTCCTCTAAAAAGGGCTTGTCCCAAAGTATAAGAAGTGTTCCCAACTTTTTTTACCATTGTTCCCACTTCAATTAAGCCTGGATACTTAATTTCTCTCAAATATTCCACAGTGAACCGGACTAACGCAAATCCACTTAAAATATTCTTATCTAATACAGCCATCCTTTCAGCTCGAAGATTAACCCTACCTTCTTCGAAAAACGAATTAATTGCACCATTATTAACATGTTCATTAGGATCAAGGTCACTGTATCGACTAGATACACTTATCCAACTTGAATATGCCTCCCTTAATTTTAAATTTTCAATAGCCAGTTTAGTCATAATTATTTCATTTACACTTCCAAGTCGTGTTATTAACCTTGATATTAATTTTCATATAAAACTCTCGTTTAAAAATTACAATTTCTCATATTCTGCATCAATATTTACCGAGCCATTTGCATGAATAATATCACGATTAACAAGATCAATCATATGAGATAAAATTGAATGTTGCGCTGCCTTAATTAAGCGTTGGTCCAGTCCTTCATACATCCTAGACACCATATCGGGAATATTATTTATTTCTTTAGAAATACAGTCAAGTATCTGATTTTCGCGTAATTTTCTATGAATAATAATCGCACGTACATATTTTTGTGGCTCTAGAATCGCTCCCCCGTGAGTTGGATAGTATATCTTATCTTTCCGAATTAGAAGTTTTTTTAAACTTAAAATATAATCAGACATATCACCATCTGGGGGGGAAATGACAGTTGTTGACCATCCCATGACATGATCCCCAGTAAAAAGTGCTTCCTCCTCAATTAGCGATAAGCATAGATGATTAGAGGTGTGGCCTGGTGTATGAACACATTCTATGCTCCACCCACTTCCTTTAATAATTTCACCATCTTTTACCGTAAAATCAGGCTTAAAATCCATGTCACCGCCTGCTTCAACTTTAAACTCTTTGGCTATTTTTCCTAAGCCATGAGGACCAAATGCATATGTTTTCGCTCCCGTTTGCTCTGCCACATAACGCGTGGCGGGAGAATGATCTAAATGCGTATGTGTAACAATCTGATGCGTAATCTGCTCTCCTTTTAAAGAACCTAATAAAGCCTCAACGTGAGATTTATCATCCGGCCCAGGGTCAATAACAGCAACTTCTCCACGGCCAATAATATATGTTCCGGTTCCTTTAAACGTATAAGGACCCGGATTATTGGCAACTATTCGCCTAATCAATGGAGAAACTTCGGCTATTTGTCCATATTCGCACTCAAATCTACGATCAAACTTCATCTGACTCTTAGATGATCTCACCATATTCTATAAACCCCTGCAAAAATTTGCGATAAAACTAATAATCTCGCACTAAAGAGTGAGAAAGCAACGTTATTATTTCCCTTTACCAAATATAGAATACTAGTTTAAAATTGTAAAAAAGAATAAGGTTTTATCAATTTTTATTTACGGATTAATACAACCCCACTAAAATATTAGCGTATCAAATGAAAGGCTTGACATAATCGTTTTAATATACAAATTGCTAAGTAATACTCGTTTTTTTAATTAAAACTACAACGGTGAGGAGCCGTTGGAAACATGATAGAAACAGTCTTCGAAACAGCAAATATCAATGATATTTCGCAAAACCTTGATCCGTTCATAAATATTGTAGAAGAGATAGATCGCCTGCGTAAAGATAAGAATGCTGTTATTTTGGCTCATTATTATCAATCAGCAGAAATTCAAGATATTGCTGATTTTGTGGGCGATTCGCTTGATCTCTCGCGAAAAGCAGCAGAAACGAATGCAAATATGATCGCATTTTGTGGCGTTAAATTTATGGCCGAATGTGCAAAAATTCTAAGTCCAAAGAAGACGGTCGTGCTCCCGGATAAAGACGCGGGTTGCTCTCTTGAAGAGTCTTGCAGGCCTGATGACTTTAAAATTTTTAAGGAAAATCATCCAAACCATCTGGTTCTGAGTTATGTAAACTGCTCCGCAGAAATAAAAGCGCTTTCAGACATTATCGTAACGTCGTCAAATGCTAAAATAATTATAGATCAACTTCCAGAAAATCAAAAAATTATTTTTGGTCCAGATAAACATCTAGGCGCATATTTAAACAAGGAAACAGGACGAAATATGGTTCTATGGCCAGGGACCTGCATTGTACACGAACAATTCAATGAACGCGAGTTGGTCAAATTAATGACCCGCCACCCAAGTGCATCATTAGCAGCTCATCCGGAATGTCCAGAGTCTATTCTAAGGCATGCAGACCATATTGGTTCAACCCGTTCTATCCTTGATTACGCGACTAAAGGGGTTGGTACTGAATTTATTGTTGCAACTGAACAACATATAATACATCAAATGCAGTTAGAAGCTCCTGATAGAACCTTTATACCAGCGCCTGGCGCCGATGGAACTTGTAATTGTGCAAACTGTCCATATATGGCTCTTAATGATCTGGAAAAATTATATTTCGCGATGTTAAATGAAATGCCAAGAATTGAGATTCCTGAGGACCTTAGATTGTCAGCTCTCAGTCCTCTAACGAAAATGTTAGAAATGACGCCAAAGAGCATTAATCCAACAAATAAAATTGAAGCTGCGTGAATAAATTATAATGATAAATTTTTGGCCTTCTGAACTCAATACCAAAATTGTAGATCAAATTATTGATATAGCTCTCGAAGAGGATATCGGGCATGGTGACCTTACTTCAAAGGCAGTTATAACGCCTGCAACTATTTTTACGGGAGCAATGTCCGCCAGAGAAGAAATGGTGTGTGCGGGGCTTCCAATTGCCGGGCGTATATTTACACGATATTCAAAAGATATTATTTGGGAGGCAGATGTTATAGATGGGGAGAAAGTTGCCGGTAACACAACACTTGCCCGCATCTCAGGGCCTGCAATCGACTTACTAACGGCAGAACGTACTGCGATTAATATATTACAATACTTATCAGGCATAGCCACTCTAACTCGAGAATATGTTGAAGCAATATCAGACATGGATACTGTTTTGCTAGATACAAGAAAAACAACACCAGTGTATCGTCATCTTGCAAAGTATGCTACGAGAATGGGTGGAGCAACAAATCATAGGATGTCATTAGATGACGGAGTATTAATAAAAGATAATCATATAGCAGTAGCCGGGAATATTACAGAAGCAGTTAGAAGAGCACAGAAAGCTAAATTGAAGAAGATTGAAGTAGAGTGCGATAACTTAGATCAAGTAAAAGATGCCTTAAAAGCTGGGGCGGATATGATACTATTAGATAATATGACAGCTAATCAAATGAAAGAAGCTGTTGAACTAGTTAACGGCAAAATACCAACTGAGGCTTCGGGAGATATAGATATAGATACTATCAGGACGAAAGCTGCAACCGGAGTAACATATCTTTCTGTAGGGCGCCTCACCCATTCGGCTCCAGCGGTGAATATTGGACTGGACTGGAGCCATAGGGTTTAGGTAATTTATGTCTGCAAAACCGTACCAACGCATTCTAACCATGGCGTTGAAAACATTACTGGGAATTAAACGACAAGGGTTTTTTATTCCGCATAGGTATTGCAATGAGTTACCAATTACTGGAACCCTACCAGAGTATTCAGCACTAAATAAGATATTTTCAAAATCTCATGAAACACAACTAGATTTTATCAAACAAATTAATTCTTATGCGGATGACCTTAAATTTGAGGATGTTGTCTCACCACCTGGACCTAGGTGGTACCAGACATGGTTCCCTCGTTTAGATGGCGCGTCAGCATATACAATTGTTCGAAAACAGAGGCCTTCAAAAATTATTGAGATTGGATCGGGGCATTCAACACGTTTTATGGCTCAAGCGATAAAAGATGAAGGGTTAAACACTGAGTTAATTTCAATTGATCCAGAACCTAGAGCTAGTATATCTGAGCTTAAAGTGAGATCTGAAAAAATAACTTTAGATAAAGTTGACATGGGTATATTCGAAACACTTAAAGAGAATGATATTCTTTTTATAGACTCTAGCCATATAATGATGCCGGGAACAGATGTTGATTTTCTTTTTAATCGAATATTCCCTATTATATCAGCAGGAACACTTATTCACATTCATGATATTTTCCTGCCACATGACTATCCTCTTGAATGGTCATGGAGAAACTATAACGAACAACAAGCTGTTGGCACTTTAATTCAAGGTGGTAATTTTAAGATTATATTTTCGAGTCAGTATACATTGACAAATTTTACAAAGGAGCTTCACAAAGGTCCTATTGGTCAGATTCATTTACCTAATGACTCATATGAGACAAGCCTCTGGCTTAAAAAAAACTAAAACTTTATTTATATGGGTCGGCAGCGTCTCTTAGTCCATCACCAAAGAAATTAAAAGCAAGAACGGTAATAA
>JADHRD010000093.1 GCA_016777585.1 Rhodospirillales bacterium
CTATAAACTGGAGTGTTAACAGCTCCATTCTGTTTATTAGGATTTGATCCAGTATGAATAATTCTAGTATCTATTTTTTTATTTTTTTTCATTCGGAGTACTCAGTCTCGATTGGGGTATCACTTCGCGCGCCCCATTCAGCCCAGGACCCGTCATATATGGAAGCACTAGAATACCCCAAGAGATAGAGAGCAAAAACCAACGGTGCTGCTGTAACACCTGACCCGCAAGTTGAAGTTATAGGCTTGTTTGTATCTACCCCAGCCTTACTAATAATTGACATTAACTCTGTTGAATTTCTGATTTGCATAAGGTTGTCTGGATCGAATAGATCAGTAAATGGTATATTGATCGAGTTTGGGATATGTCCTTTACGCATATCTAGCCGAGGCTCATCTTCAACTCCCCTAAAACGTCCGTTTGAACGAGCATCAACAAGTTGAAAATCTTGTGTTTCAATATTGGCTAGGATTTCGTCAAAATTCTTAACAAGGTTAATATTAAATTCTGCATTATAACTTTGATCATGTTTTTTTTTAAACCCGTTCTCAACTGGGGCATTTTCTTTTTTCCATTTTGATAATCCTCCATTCAAAACAGAGATCTTTTTGTGTCCAAATATTCTAAACGTCCACCAGACACGCATTGCTGCCATTGCTCCAGCATTGGTGTCGTAGCAAATAACATGCGTTTGATTGCTAATTCCCAATTCTCCAACTGATTTTGAAAATTGATCCTTTTTTGGAAGCATATGTGGCATATTTATACTTGTGTCTGCTATTTTATTGATATCAAAAAAAGCAGCGCTTGGTATATGCTCTTTCTCAAATTCCTTTTCTGCATTTCGGTTTGTTGATGGCAAATGAAAACTTGCATCTATTATTGAAATGTTTGGAGAGGTGAGATTTTCTCTAAGCCATTTCGTCGATACGGAAGCATCAGGGTTTTTATAATCCATTTTATCCGCCTTTTATTCCAGCCAATCGGGATAGGGGAGGCCCTTTTCTTTTAAAAAAGAGGGATTAAATAATTTGCTTTGATACCGAGTGCCGTAATCACATAAGATTGTAACTATCGTATGACCAGGTCCCATTTCTTTCGCCATTCGTATGGCGCCTGCTATATTTATTCCACTAGAAGAACCTAAACATAAACCCTCGTACTTTAAAATATCGAAGATAATGGGCAGGGCTTCTTTATCTGTAATTTGATAAGCGCCATCTATTGGAGCATTTTTCAGATTATTAGTTTCTCGACCTTGTCCAATACCTTCTGTAATAGACGACCCTGTAGATTTAAGAATACCATTTTTATAAAATTCATAAAGAGCGGAGCCCATTGGGTCTGCAAGCATAATCTTTACTTTTTTATTGCGTTCCTTGAGGGCAATCCCAATACCTGCTAGCGTTCCACCGGTTCCTACAGCGCAAGTAAATCCATCGATTTGCCCATTCAATTGGTCCCAAATTTCAGGCCCTGTTCCCTTTATATGTGCCTCCCGATTAGCAATATTATCGAATTGGTTTGCCCAAATAACGCCATTTTTGTGAGTTTTATTCATTTCTTTTGCTATGCGCTCTGATACGTGCACATAATTCTCAGGGTTTTTGTAAGGAACGGCAGGTACCTCTCTTAAATCGGCGCCGGATAAGCGGATCATATCTTTTTTTTCTTGTGACTGGGTGTCAGGTATTACAATAATTGTTTTGTAACCACTGGCACATCCGACTAGTGCCAATCCAATGCCAGTATTTCCTGCGGTGCCCTCAACTATAATTCCACCCGGTTTTAATTTACCTTTTTCCTCAGCGTCTCTTACTATGTATAATGCGGCCCGATCTTTTATTGACCCTCCGGGATTGAGAAATTCACATTTTCCATATATTTCGCAACCAGTTTGTTCAGATGCTTTTTTTAATTTTATCAACGGGGTGTTGCCTACAGCATCCCTGAAACCTAAATGAATGTTCATAATATCTCACAAATATAATTATAATAGTTCATTTTTTACATTAGTTTGGGAGATCAAATTTATCAAGCTTGACCTATAAATCTCTTTTATTCTGTTGATTATACTGTTGCGACATCTTAACTTGGCAATTATTTATACTAACTTCATTATCGGAATTGATAAAATTTATGAATATTACCGTCGAAGAACTAAATAACATGCGGATAGAAAATAAACCTCATACGTTGTTGGATATAAGGGAAATAGACGAAATTAATATTTGTTCGATTGAAGGTTCTCTAAATATTCCGATGAATACACTTCTAGATAATTTGGATAAACTCCCCAGGCATAACCCGTTGATAGTTATGTGTCATATTGGTGGAAGATCTATGCAGGTTACGCAATGGTTGTCGCAAAATGGTTTTGATAATGCCTTGAATTTAGATGGTGGAATATCTGCTTGGTCTAACGAGATTGATGACACTCTCCCTCAATACTAGCAATAAATGATTTTTAATGGTCACATGATTCTAAATCAGATTTTATTGAAACTAATTAAAATGTCAAAAATTAGTTTGATACTTATACTGTATTTTTTTGATTGTTCTTGGGTTGAGGCAGGAACCCTGAATTCTCTATCAATATTGAAGCAAAGTAATTATTTAGCATTAATGAGGCATACACTGGCCCCAGGTTTTGGGGACCCTGATAATTTTGAATTACATAATTGTGATACTCAGCGAAATCTCTCGACCGAGGGTATTATTCAAGCACAAAAAATTGGTAAATTATTGAAATCAATTGGTATCGTGACAGCATCTGTATATTCTAGTCAATGGTGTCGATGTGTTGATACTGCCAATAATCTTGGCCTCGGGCCTATATTATTACTACCCCCCTTAAACTCATTTTTCCAGACCCTAAGCAAAAAAGAGAGACAAACTAATACAATTAGAAATTGGATTAATAGTCAAAATTTAGACAAACCAACAATCCTAGTTACACATCAAGTTAATATAACTGCATTGACCGGAGTTTATCCCACATCAGGAGAGATCGTTGTAGTAAAACGCACTAGGGCCAGTGGTTTAAAATTAGTGGGAACCTTTAACCAGTAAAATAAAAATATTTTTCTTAGGTTTGAGATCCTAATTTCTGGTATTTTTCTATTAAGTCGTCGGGAGCTAAACTATTGACACCTCTTAATTCTGGTAATTTGCATGCAAATAATCCAGCGATTACAATCGTTCCTATTCCCCCAACAACCACAGCAGGTACCGTTCCCCATAAATGCGCAGTTACTCCACTTTCTAATTCCCCAAGTTCATTCGATGCTCCTATAAAAACGGCGCTTATGGCGCTAACTCTTCCGCGCATGTGGTCGGGTGTGATAATTTGCACTAAATTATTTCTAATGAAAACACTGACTGAGTCTGCAGAGCCGATCACAAATAATGCTGCAATTGAGAGCCAGAAATAAGTCGAAAGACCAAAGATAATTATCGCGAGCCCAAATGTAGCAACGGAAAGTAAGAGAGATTTACCTGCAAATCGAGTAATAGGATATTGTGTGAGTATAAGTGCTCCGCTCAAGGCTCCTATCATATGGGTCGCTCTTAATGCACCAAAGCCTGTTGAACCGACATTGAGAATATCAGTTGCAAAAATAGGTAGTAATGCAGTCGCACCACCAAGTAGTACGGCAAAAAGATCAAGCCCAATTGCTCCAACTAAAATTTGTCGTTTTAAAACAAACTCTAGGCCATTAAATATATTTTTAAGATTTATAGGTGTTTTACTGATAGTTTGAGTATTTGTTTTAATTAGCAACGTAAAAATAGTTGAAAGAATAAAAAGTATAATTGAAGTCGCGTACACCAGTTCTTCGCCAGAAATTATCATTATGCCAGCGATACCTGGCCCAGCTATGCGGGACATTTGAAAGCCGCTTGATGTCCATGCTATAGCATTTGCGACGTGTTCTTTTGGAACTAACAAAGGGACAATAGCGCTCTGAGCTGGTGACTGAAATGCTCGTGCTATACCCACAAATATTAAAATAATAAAAATTGTTAGAAAGTTGATTTTACCATTTATGGTTAGAGCAAAAAATATGATACCACAGACTGTTTGTAAAATAACGCAAATAGACATGATATGAGTGCGTTTAAATCGGTCTGCCACAGATCCTGAAACAAGAAATAATACAAGAAATGGAAGAAATTGTGCCAAACCAACCAATCCAAGGTCAAGTGCCTCTCCTGTCAGTTGATATACTTGCCAACTTATTGCTGTTATTTGCATCTCTATTGCTAAAACACCGAGTAATCGAGCTAACCAAAAACAGCGGTAGTCCCGGTGTTTGAATGCTGCGCTTCCAGTAACACCGTTTAATTTGATTTTTAATAAATTTGACAAGATATCGGACTTAAGAAAAAGTTTGAATGAATTCCATTATCAAATATGCGTCTTTTGCATCTAATGTCTAGCTTATTCCTATACTGATATTGTTAATGGAAGTCTCGTGGATTAGGAAAAAGTCTTTTATTCGTTATATTGGATTGTAAATCTTTTTGTTTGATATTACTGCTTTTTGTTACTTTGGGCTTAGCTAATTTGGCTAAACTATAAGAAAAATCGATAATTTTATCGGCTATAATATGTGTAACTATACCTTCTTTTTGTAATTTACCTTCAACGATAATCAAAGAAGAATTAATTAAACTTTGTCGATAATACTCTATTTTATGAGGCCATATAATTATATTAGCATTACTGGTCTCATCTTCAATCGTGATAAACATTGTGCCTTTCGCACTACTGGGTCTTTGGCGAATTAGTATTAATCCAGCCACTTTAATTATATTCCCATCTCTGACGGTTGCGAGATCTTTGCAAGGCATTATATTTTTATTTTTTAATTCTGCCCTTAGTAAAGAGAGGGGATGTGCATTTAGAGATAATTGCAGGGATTTGTAATCAGCTATAACAATCTCTTCTTTAGTCATGTTCTTTAACTTTACCTTAGCTTCTTGTTGTAATGCCTCAGTTGAAAAAAAAGAAAATAAGGGTAAGGGTTTTGGATCTTTTAAATTTTCAGTTGCCCAAAGAGCTTGGCGACGATCTAGACCTAGAGTTTGAAAGCTATCTGAGAGTGCTAATTTTTTTATGGTGCTTTGTTTTAGATTTGTCCTGTCCTTCATTAATGGAATACTATTGTAACCATTTTTGCGTTTTGAGACTAATGTGTTGGCATCTTCTAATTTAAAGCCCTTAATTTGGCAAAATCCAAGACGAATAGATGTGCTTTGGTCTCTAAAATTACGCCATTTAATATTTCTATTGCTAATCTTAGACTTTGTTAAGTTTGTTGATTTTTCTTCTAGTATATTATCCCAATCACTATAATTAATATCAACCTGCTGTATTTCAACACCATGTTCTTGGGCATCTCTTATAATCTGAGCTGGTTTATAAAATCCCATAGGTTGGCAATTCAAAAGGGCTGCAGCAAAAGCAGCAGGATAATGACATTTAAGCCATGATGATACATATACGAGTAATGCAAAACTAGCAGCGTGAGATTCTGGAAATCCGTATTCACCAAAACCCTCAATTTGTTTGAAACATCGTTCTGCAAATTCTTTTTCATAGCCATGCTTTATCATTCCCCTTATTAATTGGTCATGATAAATCTGAATATTTCCATTGTGACGAAAGGTTGCCATCGCCCGCCTGAGACCATCTGCCTCACCTGGTGTGAAACCTGCTGCTACAATTGCAATTTGCATTGCTTGCTCTTGAAATAATGGAACACCCTTAGTTCTTTTTAGAACTTCTTCTAAGTCTGCTGAAGGATACTCGGGTTCTTCTTCACCACTTCGTCGACGAAGGTAAGGGTGAACCATATTTCCTTGAATAGGTCCGGGACGAACAATCGCTACTTGGATCACTAAATCATAAAAACAGCGTGGTTTGAGTCTCGGTAACATATTCATCTGCGCCCGGCTTTCAACTTGAAATACACCAAGTGAGTCTCCTAAACATAGCATGTCATAAGTTTCTTGATCTTTTTGAGGAATGTTAGCGAGGGTTAACTTAATAGAGTGATGGCGTTCAATTATTTCAAATGTTTTTCGGATACATGTTAACATGCCGAGCGCTAATATATCTATTTTTAATATCCCCAACGCATCTAAGTCATTTTTATCCCATTCAATTACTGTGCGACCATCCATTGATGCATTTTCGATGGGTACAATGCTATCCAAACGATTTTTAGTAATTACAAAACCACCTGTATGTTGACTTAAATAACGTGGAAATCCTGATATTTGACTGGATAAATCTAAGACCATATTTAATGTTTCATCTTTAGGGTCAAGGCCTACCTCCATTATGCGCTCTTTACTTGGTTTGGTCCTTTGCCGAGAGCCCCAAGAAGATTTGGATAAGGCTTGAATTGTGTCTTCTGTGAGTCCCATAACTTTGCCAACTTCTCTGAAAGCACTTTTTGCTTTATAAGTTATGTGAGTAGCGGTAATCCCGGCTCTTTCCCTCCCATATTTTTCGTAGATATATTGGTATACCTCTTCACGACGCTCGTTCTCAAAATCAACATCTATATCAGGAGGTTCTTTTCGCTCTGTGCTGATAAAACGTTCAAATAAAATTTCTATGTTTTCAGGGTCAACAGAGGTAATGCCGAGAACATAACACACAGCAGAATTAGCTGCAGAACCTCTCCCTTGACATAAAATACCACGTGACTTAGCAAACTTAACTATATCATATACTGTCAAAAAATAAGGAGCATAATTAAGTTTTTTAATGAGAGCTAGTTCATATTTAACCTGCTTTTTTATTTTGAGAGGCACCCCCTTAGGATAACGTCCGCTCATACATAGATTAATTTGATATTCAAGTTCTTCATGAGTTGTACGGTTTTGTGAGGTCTGATCAATTGGATAATCGTATCCAAGCTCATCAAGGTTAAATTGACATTTTGTAATAATTTTCTGAATATTTTTAATAGCGTCTGGAAAGTCTGAAAATAATCTTGTCATTTCTTTCGGTGACTTTAAATAGCGTTCTGCATTACAGCTTAAGTGATAACCTGCACTATAAATTGTACATTTTTTACGAATACAGGTTAAAACATCTTGCAGAACTCGACGTTCAGACACATGTGAATGAACGTCATTGACGGCAACTATAGGCAAGGATAATTTTTCTGCAATCTGAGCTAGTTGTTTTAAAATTCTATTATCATTCCCATTATATCCTTTTTTTACAGAAATATAAACCCTGCTATTAATGTTATGCTTTAATAAACTTAAATGCTTAATAACGCTCTGGCTGTATTTTCTATTTGATGGTATCGTTATGATTATTTGATCTTTACCCTTAGCAAATATTCCCTCCTTTATTATATCATCAAGAAATAAGTGACATGAACCTTTGAGGGCTCTACGTTTTCCTAATGTGAGGAGTTGTGATAACCGGCCGTAAGCAGAGCGGTTCGTTGGGTAGCATAGTAGGCTAGGATAATCTTTAAAGTCTAAACGGCAGCCAATAATTAGTTTAATGCGGTATTCTTTAGCTGCAACATGAGCCCTAACTATTCCTGCCAGGCTATTTCTGTCTGTAATGGCTATGGCTGAGTAACCAAGGTTAGCAGCCTGTAATACGAGTTCATCGGGATGAGAGGCTCCGCGCAAAAAACTATAATTACTGGTTACCTGAAGTTCGGCATAAGTACTCATTAGGAGAAAAAACCGTGTAAATACCATTTTGTGATTTTTTGCGTACTGTAGTTACCATTGCGATATACCCAGTAACGCTTACCCTTATGATCTTCTAATTTGTAGTAGTCTCTTTCTTTTGGCACAAAGGTACTTGAATTTGATGAAAATTTTCTTGGTCTCCACCATTCAGGGGCAATGCGTTCAGGGCCTTCTGAATTCATAACTTTGTATTTTTGCTTACGCCAAATAAACATGATAGGCGGTCCATCTGGAATTGATGCTATAACATCAATTGGTAGCGGTTGGGATAAAAGTTCTAAAGGTCTTGCTAAATGACAATTATTTAGAAATTTTGAAGTATTTGCCCAGCTATTAGATACTTTAGTGCTATTAATTGCTGATACGGCTCTATTAGCTTGTTCAGGTATGTGGCTCTCAACTGGGTAAAAACGGATAACATTTTGTACGCCCAGTTTTCCTGATAAACGATCAATTAATTTAGCTATGTTGGTATTAGACTTTTGAGTAATTCCGTTGTAGATGCTGAATTGATTGATGGTTGATTTATTGGTTTCTATAGCTTGTAAAATTAGTATTTCAATTCCAAAGCCAGCATCAATAAGGTCTAGTTTTTCTTGAAATAAAAAAGCTAAATGTTCTGGGTCTCGAGAGGGTTGGCTGGTGCCAGCTTTTAT
>JADHRD010000094.1 GCA_016777585.1 Rhodospirillales bacterium
AAGCCTACTTTAAACGCCATAAAGAAGTCACGGGTAAAGATGCAGATTTCTGGGCAAGCGCTGTCACTTATGCGAGTTTTCAAGTTCTGGAGCAAGCTATTGAAGGTGTTGGTTCTAAAGATCGGAAAGCTGTAACTCAGTATATTAAACAAAATGAGTTTAAGACAGTTATTGGCCCTATAAAGTTTAATAATCAGAATAATGAGCGGTTTTGGACTGTCGGCCAATGGCAAGGCAATAAATTTTATGGAGTAAGTTCTGAAGGAAGACCCGGGGCACGAACTGTTATTGATAAACCAGATTGGAAATAAAACTAATCCCAGCGGTAATAACTGCTGCTGGGAACTATCTCTAATTTAGGCTAAATAATGGAAATTTTGCTCGGTGGTATATTGTTAGGCGGTACCTATGCTTTAATTGCAATGGGGTTGCAACTTCAATATGGCGTATCGCGAATTATGAATTTGGCAAATGGTGAAGTACTTGTTGCTGGTTCATTTTGTGCCTTTTGGCTTTTTATGGGTGCTCAAGTTAATCCAATATTAGCGATTATTGTAATTGCACCAGCTGCGTATATTTTAAATTGGTTTATTTATACTTATTTCCTCCGACCTTTGGTTAAAAGATCGAAAACTCAAGGTCACCTTGAAGTTGATAGCATACTCTCAACGTTTGGAATAAGCTTCATATTTATTGGTCTCATGCATGCAATTTTTGGCGGTGAATATTTTAATTATGAGTATCTAGAAATTCCTTATGAAATATTTGGTCAAGCTTACGGTGTTAATAGAATTATCGCTTTTATATGTGCTGTTATTTTCGCTCTTTCTCTTTATGTTTGGTTGAGTAAAACACGTTCAGGATTGAAATTACGAGCCGTTTCAGTAAATCCCGAATCAGCAAAGCTCGTTGGTATTGACGTGGATAAAACATCTGCGATGGCGTTCTCATTGGGCGGGGCTGTAACAGCAGCGGGAGGTTCACTGATCAGCATGTTTGATACTTTTGATGCTTCTATTGGGGTTGTATTTACCATGAAAGCTCTAATCATCGTGATACTCGGTGGTGTTAAAGAAATTAAGGGAACCATCGTTGCCGCCTTTGTTTTGGGGTTAGCTGAGACTGCTGTGGCAACTTTGATAGACCCTGGTCTTACTTTAGCAGCAGCATTCTTGCTTTTCATCTTGGTTCTGCTTTTTAGACCTCAAGGACTCTTTGGAAGAGAGTCTCCATGACAAAGAAAGAAGTTCGAAATTTTTTAATAGCTATGGCTCTTTTTGTTCTAGCTGCTTTATTGCCTATAGCAGATTCTGGATATTGGCTTTCTATTGGTGTCACCATCGCTACGTACATGGTTCTTTCAACAAGTTGGGCCCTATTTTCAGGCCCGACGCATTATATTTCCCTTGCAACCGGTGCTTTTTATGGAATTGGGATGTTTATCGTAGGTGGTGGAATTGATTTGCTCCCTTACTGGATGCTCGTTGTAATCGCAGGATGTGCAGGAGCTATTTTGGCTGCGCTTATCGGATTGGCAACTCTTAGGTTGTCTGGGGTTTATTTTGTTATCTTTACATTAGGACTAGCGGAATTTGTCCGTCAAATTGTGACTTGGATACAAACAACAATGGGTTCAAGCAGTGGTCTGTACGTTTTGACTGACCTTAATGATACAATTATTTATTGGGAACTGTTGGTGTTAGGTGCTTTAGTATATTTAATCGGTTGGTGGATAAATCGCTCTCGCTTAGGTTTTGCCCTTCGGATCATTGGAAATGATGAAGTTGTGGCTGTTCATTGTGGAATCAATACAGCTTATTCAAAAGTAATATTGTTTATATTTTCGGGCACCGTAGCGACAATTGTTGGGGCTCTACTAGCACCCCGACTTAGCTATATTGAGTCAAATATTGCCTTTAGTCCAATGCTCTCTTTTATAGTTGTGATAACGGCACTATTGGGTGGTGCCCAGAAATTATGGGGACCAATCGTTGGGGTTATACCATTCATGCTTGTTTGGGATTTTCTTACTGCGACTTTTCCAAATCAAACAACACTAATGCTTGGCATCTGTTTTTTGCTGGTTGTTTACTTAATACCTAACGGTTTTGCAGGTTTAATAGAGAAATATTTGCCACTAAGGCATCAGGAAAGATAATATGAATGCTTTAAGTGCTCTTTCCGTGCAAAATACTACGAAAAGGTTTGGTGGTTTAGTCGCAGTCAATCAGATGTCTTTCGAGTTAAGAACACATGAAGTTTTGGGCCTTATTGGTCCGAATGGTTCGGGAAAAACAACGATGTTAAATGTTATCTCTGGGGCGCTCAAGGCAAATTCGGGTTTTGTATCTTTATTTGGAAAAGTTATTTCAGACCAACCAGCAAATCTTATAGCGAGGAGCGGTATCGCCAGAACCTTTCAATTGGTCCGCACCTTAAATTCAATGAACGCACTAGAAAATGTTGAAGCTGGTGGTGTGTTTGGCCACCGGCGTCTATGGAAAAATTCTTTGCGTTCTCAGGCTATTGAAATGTTGGATAAAGTCGGAATGGCAGGCTCAATGAATAATCCAATTTCGTCATTAACATATATTGATCAAAAACGGATTGAACTTGCAAGAGCCTTAATGTCTAACCCAAGGCTTTTGCTTTTAGATGAATGGCTAGCTGGACTTAACCCCTCAGAATTACAAATTGGTATAGATGTCATAAATAATCTAAAATCTGAAGGTCATACTATTATTATCGTTGAACATGTAATGGATGCAATACGCAGCCTTTGTGACCGTTGTGTGGTAATGAATACTGGTAAAAAAATTGCTGAAGGAAAACCAGAAGAAGTTCTCGAAGATGAGGGTGTAATCCAAGCTTATTTGGGATCAGAGCATGCTTGAATGTAATAACTTATCCGTTTTTTATGGACAGCACCATGCCTTAGATCAAGTCTCGATAAACATTAAGGCACAAGAGATTGTCGTTATTTTAGGAGCTAATGGTGCCGGAAAAAGTTCATTATTGAAGGCAATAGCTGGTATTATTCCGTCGGCAGAGGGGAGCCAGGTATACGTAGATGGAGAGGATATAACGCGTCTTCCAACTCACGATATTGTTAAACGTGGAATTGCACTTGTTCCGGAGGGTAGGGGAATTTTTGGTGATCTGACGGTTTTAGAAAATTTAATGTTAGGTGCTTTTCTAGAGCGTGCGAGTGGTTCTGGTTCAGATAACTTAGACCGCGTATTCTCTTTATTTCCTAAGCTTAGTGAACGAAAAACTCAAATTGCCAGGACCATGAGCGGTGGAGAGCAGCAGATGGTTGCTATTGCACGAGCTTTAATGTCTGCACCGACGATTTTAATGTTGGATGAGCCTTCTTTGGGACTCTCGCCTATTTTATGTTCAGAACTTTTTAAAACATTAGAGCAAATTAGAAAAACGGGCGTTGGAATACTGTTGGTTGAACAAAATGCAAAACAGAGCCTGGCTATTGCCGATAGAGGATATTTATTGGAAATAGGCAGAATCATCGGTGAAGATGAAGCTGAACTTCTGAGAAACGATCCATCTGTTCAAAAAGCTTATTTAGGAGGTGCCGCCTCTCGGGTATCATCCAGTTCCGCAAAAATAGAAAAATCAATAGACCCACCCACTATCGCGACAAGCTCTGATAAACATATTATTATACCCTCGGGTCTTGGACAAAGGTCTATTGAAACTAGTCAGATTATTTCTGATGATATTGATAAAATAATAAACCATGCCGCTGAGTCTCAGTACGAATATCTTGGGAGTAAGATGCTTGGTCGTAAAACTCAACCAAATGCCAGTAACGAACTAAATTCTATTTTATCAAGTATGGAACAGTCGGCTCGTAACGCGAGAATAGCAACTAGTCAAAAAACTCAGTTAGAAACTGAAATACATCAATCTCATGATCAAGTGAAACCTGTTATTGAAATATATAAAAAACCTAAAATTGAGGTTTACCGCCGAAAAAAAACAAAAGTTGGTGAAAAGATGGTTAAGCTAAACTAATACGCAGGAAGAGGATCTATTATGAATAAAATATTTAATAATATTTATGTCGGGGGAAATTGGTCAGCGACTAGTAAGAATTTTTCTGATTTTAATCCTTCAGATGATACTTTGTGGGCTCAGGTCGCTGATGGTAACAGGCGTGATACACGTGATGCAATTGAATCAGCCGATAGCGCATCACAGGAATGGGCATCTTACACCCACTCCTCACGGGCCAATATAATGAATAAAATTGCTGAGATTTTTGAAATACGCAGAATGGAAATTGTTGAGGCAATTCAGGCTGAAGGAGGAGGTTCATTTGCCAAAGCGATGTATGAAACCAGTCAGATTCCGATTATTTTCCGAGCAGCTGCTGGAGCAAATTATGGACCTATAGGGGAAGTCCTGCCTTCTGAGCATGGAAAGTTCTCAATGGCAGTAAGATATCCATTAGGTGTTGTTGCAATTATCAGTCCTTGGAATTTTCCGGTTATTTTAACGTCTAGGAGCCTAGCTTTTATAGTTGCTCTTGGAAATACTGTGGTTTTGAAACCATCGGAGGAAACACCTTATTGCGGAGGTTTATTGTTTGCGGAGATCTTTGAAGAGGCTGGTGTACCAGCCGGTGTACTGAATGTGGTAACCTGCTCCAGGGACAATGTCGCAGAAGTTGGTGATGAGCTCATCCAAAACCCCTCGGTTAAAGCTATCGCTTTCACTGGTTCGACGGCCGTTGGGCGATCAATAGCTGCGAAGGCTGGAGCTCACTTAAAAAAATGTTGTATGGAGCTTGGCGGCAAAGACCCCCTTATAGTGTGTGAAGATGCTGATATGGAACGGGCAACAGCTGCAGCAAATTTTGGAAGTTTTATGCATCAGGGGCAGATCTGTATGTCAGTAGAAAAAATTCTTGTTCATGAAAATATATATGATGAGTTTTTGAAAAAATTCATCGAGCGTGCGTCACGATTGAAGGTGGGGCCACCTCTCTCGAATAAAGAAAATATTATTGGTCCTTTGATAAATGACAAGCAAGTAGCAAATGTAAAATCCCAACTCGAAGACGCCTTTGCAAAGGGGGCGAAAGCAGTTCTAGGTGGTAATATAAATGGCCGTTTCGTTGACCCAACGATATTGGTTGGTGTTACGCCAGACATGACTGTTTATCAGGATGAAACATTTGGTCCTGTTGCTCCTGTTATTCCTTTTAGAACAGATGATGAGGCGATAGCAATTGCTAATGACACGCCATATGGACTGTCATCGGGTGTTATTACGCGTGATGAGAAGCGGGGCCTTGAAATTGCAAACCGTCTTGAGTCAGGAATGAGTCATATAAATTGTTCGCCAGTTAATGATGAAGCAAATGCTCCATTTGGGGGTTCGAAATCGTCAGGAGTAGGGCGATATGGAGGACGTTGGTCAGCTGAATCTTATACTGAAACTAGATGGATCACTATGGAGCGCGGGGGTAAACCCTTTCCCCCAATGTTTTAAATAGTTAAAGTTATATATGAGGTAATGAGAATGAGTGATAAGATCCAAGAATATAGTTGGAAAGGAAAAAAAATACTTAAGCGAAAGTCAATTGTTGTTACTGGTTGTTCCTCAGGTATTGGCTGGGAGACTGCAAGAGTTATAAAAAAATTGGGTGGCGATGTTTTGGGCGTTGATTTAAATATGACAACGGATAATGTTGATGAATTTTATAAAGCTGATTTATCAGATAAAATGACAATAGATGCTCTTATCGAGGTCCTCCCAAAGGATATAGATGGTATTGCAAATTGCGCGGGGTTGCCGCCGACTTCTCCGGCGGAACTTGTGATTAAGGTAAACTTAGTTGGTCTTAAATATTTTACAGAGCAAATGATTCCAAAACTGTCTAGTGGATCGTCAATTGTTAATCTTGCATCGCTAGCCGGATTTGGCTGGGCGGATTCAGTAGCACAGATTAAAGAGAGCTATGATCTCGATTTTCATGAAGTGGAAGACTTTGTGCGTCGGTATGGAATTGATCAAGAAAAAGGGCGCTCTTATTTTTTCACTAAAGAGGCTCTGATTGTCTGGACAATGAAACAACGGTGGGAGTGGCGTGACCGTGACATTAGAATGAATTCAATAAGTCCTGGTCCAGTTGAAACGCCAATATATAAAGATTTCTTGGAAACACTAGGCGAGCGTGCGGAGGAAGACAGAAAAGTTATGGATAGACCGGGATTGCCAACGGATATCGCTCCGTTCGTCTGTTTTATGTTATCAGATATGTCCAGCTGGATGCGAGGAATTAACGTACCTTTAGATGGTGGTATGTCATCGCATTTATTGTGTAAAATACATAATCTTTAAAAATCAAGGCCTAAGATAAATGATTAGGAAGACAGGGTAAGGAGAAAAAAATGGCTAGCGTAACGATATGGATTCTTGCAGCTTTAATAGTTTTAATTGTGCTGATAGCTATCGCCGCAAAGTTCTACCAGCGCGCAACACAGGAGGTAAGTCTCATAAAAACTGGTGTTGGTGGTAGGAAGGTTATAGTTGATGGAGGAACTATCGCAATACCTTGGTTTCATGAAGTCTCAAAAGTTAACATGCAAACACTTAGACTGCAGGTCGAAAGAGTTGGAGAATCTGCCCTAATTACTAATGATAAGCTTAGGGTTGATGTGGGAGCTGAATTTTACGTGTCTGTTGAGGCTTCGGCAGATGGAATAGCATTGGCAGCTCAGACGTTGGGTAACAGAACCTTCAATTCTGATAAATTACGTGAATTGATAGAAGGTAAGTTAATTGATGCGCTCAGATCAATTGCAGCTCAATTTACAATGGATGAATTACATGAAAATCGCGGCGATTTTGTTGCCAAGGTTCGGGATGCATTGGTTGGTTCGATGGCTCGCAACGGCCTTGAGTTGGACACTGTTTCCTTAACAGCTCTTGATCAAACCCCTTTTGACCATTTAGATGAGAATAATGCTTTTAATGCAGTAGGTATGAGAAGGTTAGCTGAAGTTATTGCAAAGTCAAAAAAGGAGCGTGCTGAGATAGATGCTGATGCAGACGTGTCAGTACGACGGGCAGCAATGGAAGCTTCTAAACGGAAACTCGAAATTGATTTACAAGCCCAAGAAGCCGAAATATCCCAAGTGCAACAAATAGAAAATCTAAAATCTCGTCAACTTGCGGAAGTTGCAAAACAAAAAGCTGACAGTGAACAGGCTGCAGCTCAGGCAAGAATTAAAATGGAACAAGAAATACGTATTTCTGATATTGCCCGGGAAAGAGCAATTCGCGAAGCAGAAATTGCTCATGAGAGAGACGTAGCTTTGGCCAACCAAGAACGTGATATATCGCTAGCAGAAAAGTCTAAAGAGCAAAGCAAGGCTAAAGCAGAAGCCGATATAGCAAAGGCCGATGGGGTGCGTGCATCAGAGACAATTTTAACTGCGCGCGAAATTGCAGAAGCTGAGCGTCGAAAAGAAATAGCACTCATAGTCTCACAGCAAGAAAACAAGGTAAGAGGTGATCAATTGAGGATGTCAGCTGCGGCTGAAAAAGATGCATCTAAGGATCGCGCAGAAACCAAGAAACAACAGGCAAAAGCTGATGCAGAAGCATCAGAGATTTTAACATTAGCAAAGAAACAACAGCTTATCGTTGAGGCAGAGGGGCAACAAGAAATGGCTAAGGCAGTGAATTCCTATACTCCGGATGCGGTTGCAATGAAAGTGGATCTAGCGCGTATCGAGGCGCTACCTAAGGTGATTGCAGAAATGATTAAACCAGCTGAAAAAATTGACTCGATTAAAATTCATCATGTGTCTGGCTTAGGGCAAAAGAACGGTACTGGAATAATAGGTGAGGGATCGAATGCTGAAAAACCTGTAATTAATCAGGCAATTGATTCTATTTTAGATATGGCGGTTCAATTACCGGCTGTAAAGAAAATTGGTGATGAATTAGGTATCAGTGTTAGCGATGGCATCACGGGTGCAACAGATGAGTTAGGTAAGAAGTCATCAAAAAACAAATCTAAGTAGAAATCTTAGTATTTTAGAAGTATTTTAATTTTGGCTTATGTATTTTACGGCTGTATAAATCTGTTTAATAAGCGTTGGAATGCCATTAATCTCACCGAAGGCATTGCGTGTTAACGGCCCTAAAAAGAACAAACCTTTTATTGGACTTTTATCTGGACTTATTGATTGATATTTGTTGTTTACCTCAAAACCCATGCCAAATGGACTAGGTGTTCCATAGCCATCGTCAATTAATTGAGCAAAAATAGGATTATTGATTTTTCTCGGGTTTCTCTCAGGACCAGTGCAATTTATCACATTATCA
>JADHRD010000095.1 GCA_016777585.1 Rhodospirillales bacterium
GAATTTATTCCGCGATAGACATCGGTTATAGCACCCGATTTACCTATAAATTCTCCCATCAACATAAATAATGGAATAACAGCAAAAACATAGTCTCTAATTCCCTCATATGCTTTTGCAGCAAGCATCACTTTTACTGTATTAAATGCGTTCCAGTCTTGGCCTGTCACTAACCAGATTCCCAGAGCGCTAGTCATACCGAGAGCGATAGCAATATGAACACCGATAACAACTAAACCAACTAGACTTACGATAAGTATGATTGCGGTACTTACATCAAACACGGATTTATCCTCGCTATTTTATTTTTTGATTAATGCCCAGAACCTGTATTTGCGTCGAGCTCTTCATCAACGTACTCCGGCATAAAAACATCAATGTATGCAAGAACCAAATAATTCAACAGTGCGATTGCACTTCCTCCCATTACTGCCCATCTTGCAGGCCAAGCTGGAACACGAAGAGCCCCTTCTCCCTCAAATTCATTCTCTACCCAAGACAAAACACTTTCATCCCATCCACCAAAAATGATCATAAGAAAAAATATAGCGCCAAGAATATAACCAAATGCCAGAAGAAATTTTTGTACACCATCGGGAAATCGCGAAACTAGAAAATCAGCCCTCAACATCGAACGGCTACGGATTGCATATCCAGCTTGCAAAAATACGATAATAACAATTGACGCCGTGACGATCTCTGCCATTCCATCAAAAATTCCCCGGAAACTTATATTTAACATAATAAAAAAAGTTAAACAAAAGGCCCAGGCTGCTGCCAATACCATTAACAGTTTAGAGAGCTTGTCGCTAAATGTAACTATCGAATTCATGCCTGTCTATGCTCCAAAAACATAATCAACAATCCAAAAAAGAAGTATATGAAAAATATTCTCTTAATTAAAATTTAGTAAAATACTATCCTCAACAGATTACCGGCTGGATGCTATAAAAGCAACCAGCCGGTAAAAAACTTACTAAGTATTCTAAACGATGGTTATTTTACAACGTATCGAACCGGCCACTTATAGCCTTGCTTCTCTGCCTCATCCAATGTTGCATTTAAGATTGCTTTGGCAGGATAACCCTCTTTTTCCAACTGATTGGCATATTTTTGTGGCCAATGAGCTAGTTTCTTGGCCCAGTCTAAACGTACGCTAGCTGGCAAATCAGAAACCGTAATGTTTTTGCGTAGCCAATTGATATCCTTCTTATAACCAACTTTATTGAATTCACCAACTTTCAATTCAAAACGCGCAGCTACCTCTTTAAATATTGGTTTGACTTCAGATGGAAGGCTATTCCAAAAACGATTATTAACATTTAACGCATGCCACGTAATGGAGCCAAAACCAATCGTTGTATAGTATTTACCAACTTCGTGCAGTTTAAATACAGGTCCCCAAGCACTCGGGAACATGATGCCACCTTCAGCAACGCCATTTTGTATTTTCTTATACCAGCCAGGCAAACCATCAGTTACAGCAATGATACCAACGCCCGCTTCCTTCATCCAATTTAAGTTGAGGCCCGCACCAAGAATTTTACGACCCTTAAGATCTGAAACTTTTTTCCAAGGAAAATTGGTTCCGATGTTGTAACCACCATCTCCAATTCGAGCCAACATTGTCTGATTAAATTTTTGAAAACGCTTCTCTAAGCTAGGAAATTGCTTATATATGGATGCAGCAATTGCAACTGATTTTACTGGATCCATGGTTCCAAATGGCAACATAATTTGGAATGCATGCATTTTTAGTTTTGAAGCCTCAAAGCAAAAGCAAAATCCACCAACGTCAACAATACCATTCTGAATACCCTCAAACGTATCAAAAACTTTAACTATAGAACCACTATAACCTTCAATAAACTTAACTTTATGGCTAGTTTTGGCTTCGATAGCTTTTTTTAATTCAGTCTGAAAAAAACTTTTCATTAAACCCGCATAAACAACGGTAGGCGGATGACCAGATGCAATTCGAACTGTAATTGTCTTGGCATCTGCGGGTGCCGCGACTGCAAGTGAGCTGGCAACAAAACCTGCTGCTGCAAGACTCAATAGAGATTTTTTAAACAATTTCATTAAATACCTCCCAAAGGTACAAAAAAGTAATAAGTGGAGAACCGTTCTCCGATAAGTAACTCTTTTTTTTACCATAGTTTTTAACTCTTATAAAAGACCTAAATTTACATATAATGCAAAAAAGTGTCTTCTACAGTGGGAATTAAATATAGTCATATTTTGAAATCTTGCGTTGAAGTACCTTTTCAGTGGAGAAAAAATAAGATATTTCCTTTCAATAATATTACAATATTTAAATTTAAGTAAGCTAAGCATAAAGAAATCCTATTGGTAGATTGAGATTTAAATAGTTTTTAAATCATCATATTATTTTGGATAATTGCTTGGAGGGGACCATGAGTAAATACGAAAGCATTTCTCAAAACGATTTCAAAAATGGGATGAGAAAATTAGCAGCAGCGGTAAACGTTATTACCGTCGAATATGAGGGATCCAGGGATGGCCTGACTGCAACTGCAGCATGCTCAGTTTCAGCCACCCCTCCCCAATTACTTATCTGCGTTAACTCAGAAGCCCAAGGCCATACTCTTATAAGAAAGAGTAAAAGCTTTGTCCTTAACATTATGGCTCTTAAGCAAGAGGATATCGCCGTGCGCTTTGCGGGCATGGATAGCACGGAGAGGTCACAGCGATTTGATATAGGTTCATGGTCAACGCTGATCACGGGATCACCATGTCTTGACGGCGCTCTAGTGAATTTTGATTGCGAGGTAGTTAATGAGATTGTGGCTGGAACCCATTCAATATTCATCGGACATATTGTGGGTAGCAGAACATCTGATGATAATGTCTCACCCTTAATATATGGGGAAGGTCAATTTACGAGTTTGACCGAATAAAATAAAAAAAGAATATCAACCTTACAATTTAAAATAAGACTGTAATTATTCTCTAAAAAATATTTTTTTCCTGTAATATTAGACGTCGGAGAAGTTTCTTTAGATGTTTTGATTCTATAGAGCCAATCTTTCTTGCTATAAAATAATCCATTTTATGAGCATGGGACAAAAGTGGTACAGCTTGATCTCGACCTGCACTAGTCAGCCTTATATTGACCGAGCGCCTATCCTCTTTTACAACATCCCGTAATAACCAGCCCGCTTTAACCATTGCATCAACTATCCTACTTAATGTAGGCTGTTTGATGATCATTAGGCTTGCAAGCTCGTTTAGTGTGACGTCTTCTTTGTTGGATAGAGTAATTAATACTTTACATTCGTTACGAGACAAACCTTCAGCAGCCGCTATTTCATCAATTTGTTTGGATATTAGATTAGAAGCATGAGCCAAAAGGTATGGCAAAAACTCATCAATTCCTATATCACTGATTTTAATATTCTTGGAGTTCAATAAAGTTCTCTTTTTGAAATTTAAAACTACGCACTTAAAGAAAACATAATTTAAATCCAAATACAATATATGTATTTACATATAATTTGTATCCGTATAATCTTAAGTCTAAAAATATTTTGTGCAGAGTAATACGGTGCTTTGAAAAAATTTTAAATTGCGGTAACAAAACAGGGGTTATAGATAATGTTTGCAGATCGTATTGAAGCCAAATGGATTGATACTTTTGAAAAAGCTTTTGAATTGTGTAAAGTTCAAAAAGGAGAGGAAGTAGCTATTCTATCAGAGACACAGTCACGTGCTTTAAATGTTAATCTGGCCGAACTGGCTCTCTTACGAATGGGAGCCCGGCCTTTCCACGTTGTTGTACCAACCCCACCCCAAGAAGCTCCAGTCCCAGTGCGATCCACCGGAGCATCAAATTCAGTTCAACAATTAGGTCCAGTGGTAAAAGCTTTAGCTTCAAGCGGTATGGTGGTTGATCTAACAGTTGATGGAATGCTTCACGCTCCAGAATTACCCGAGATTATAAAAGATGGAGCTCGTTTCTTAATGATTTCTGATGAGCACCCGGATGCCTTAGAGCGACTATTACCTGACCCGGAATTAACACCAAGGATCAAAGAAGCTGTTAAATTTACAAGGTCCTCAAAAATAATGCACGTAACTTCTAAGGCTGGAACTGATCTAAGAATAAAAATGGAAAAATCGCCTACGGTAGGAGTCTGGGGCTATTGCGACAGACCTGGCACAGTTGCTCACTGGCCGGGTGGCATTATCGTGTCTTTCCCTTTAAAAGATACTGTAAATGGGAAATTAGTTATGGACACCGGCGATATTAATCTCACGTTTAAGCGATACTTGGAAAACCCGATATCGATGGTGATTGAAAATGACTTTGTAACGGATATATCGGGCTCTGGAACTGACGCCAATATGTTTCGCCGTTATATGGAAGCTTGGGGAGATAAAAACGCTTACGGGACTTCGCATGTAGGTTGGGGAATGAATGAAAGAGCACGTTACGAAGCACTTACATTTTACGATAAAAACGATACCAATGGAACAGAAATACGGGCTTATGCAGGTAATTTCTTATATTCAACAGGAGCGAATGAGTTCGCAAAACGTTTTACCCTTGGCCATTTTGACCTACCTATTGGCAACTGTTCAATAAAAATAGACGATACTGTGGTAGTTGAAGAGGGCACTTTAACAGATGCATTCTAATGGAAAATAATTTAAATTATATAATAGAAGGTTCGTCAAATAAAGAGCCTATAATATTTTTGCATGGCATTGGTGGAGATAGTAACTCTTGGGAATTTCAATTAGAATATTTTTCTAAAGAATTTAGAACGGTTGCCTGGGATATGCCTGGATATGGTAGCTCAAAATTAGATAAAGAAATGACTTTCGAATACCTTAGCGATAGCTTGGTAACTATGATGGACGAATTAGAAATACAAAAATGTCATTTAGTTGGGCACTCAATGGGCGGTATGGTTGCTCAACAAGCAATTGCGGCAAGCTCTGATAGATTTAAAAGTTTAATACTTTCGGCAACATCACCAGCATTTGGCAAACCTGATGGGGACTTTCAGAAAGAATTTATATCGGCACGGTTAAAGCCTCTAGATGATGGATTGAGCATGGCTCGTCTTGCTGAAAAACAAGTGCCTACGATGATAGGAGATGAGCCAAATTCTAAAGGTGTAGAAATTGCACTTAAATCAATGTCAAATTTGACTAAGGAAACATACGTTGCTTCAATGCATTGTCTGGTTACTTTTGATAGACGTGATAATCTTGGCCTAATAAATCTTCCAACACTTTTAATTGCTGGAGAAAAGGATAAAAATGCGCCCGCCCCAATGATGGAAAAAATGGGTACTAAAATATCTGATGCAGAGTATGTATGCATTCCAGGGGCTGGGCATCTTGCTAATATGGAAAGACCCGAACAATTTAATAATATTATTTACAACTTTATTGCTAATATCAGTTAAGGAGAGAGACCATAGCTAATCAATCTTTTGAACTCGACAAACCAATGTTTGAACCCAGCTCTTGGGGTTTAACAAAACAACAAACCGAACTAACCACCTTAGCAAGAAAAATTGGGCAAGAAAAATTTGCTAAACGAGCAGATAAATGGGACCGTGAAGCAATATTTCCAATGGCCAATTATAAAGATATGCACAAAGTTGGATTATTAGGCATTTGCATCCCAAAGAAATATAAAGGTTTAGGTGCTGATCAAAAAACCTATGCCCTAACAGCTGCAGAAATAGGACGTTATTGCGGTGCAACGGCTTTAACATACAATATGCATGTAAGTTCGTGCCTCTGGACTGGAACGCTTGTAGATGATTTACCTATGAGCGCTAAAGATAGGAAAGAACATAATCGAAGAAGAGCTGTTCATTATGAACGCATTTTAAAAAAAGGGGCTATTTACGCACAACCATTCTCGGAAGGCGGTGCAGCGGCAGCTGGTTTTAGACCATTTGGAACAATGGCAACGCGGGGTGATGGTGGCTGGATTATAAATGGAAAAAAGATATTTGCATCTTTATCTGGCTCAGCAAATTATTACGGAATCTTGTGTACAGAAGACAAGGAAAACTTAAGTAGAAGAGATACAATGTACCTCGCTGTGCCAGCTAAATCTAAAGGAGTTAGCATTGAAGGAGATTGGAATCCACTAGGAATGCGGGGAACTGTATCCAGAAATCTAATTTTTAAAGATGTTTTTGTTCCTGATGATGCAGCGTTGATGCCAAAAGGTATTTATTTTGAGGCCGCTATCAGATGGCCACATATGTTCACCACGCTTACTCCAAGTTATATGGGAATAGCCCAAGCAGCCTACGATTTTACCATCAAATATCTGCGAGGTGAGGTAAAAGGCACCGCACCTGTTAAACGGAGAATGTATCCTACCAAACAACACGCTGTCGCGGAAATGCGCATAATGTTGGAACAAACAAAAGCTATTTGGTTTCAAATGTTAAATGACGCCAAACCTAATCCAAATAAAGACGAAATCTTGCGCGCCTACTGTGCACAATACTCTGTCATGGAGAATTCTAACAAATTAGCTCAACTTGCGATACGAACCTGTGGAGGCCAATCAATGCTTAAGTCTCTGCCTCTCGAGAGATTATATCGCGACAGCCGCTGTGGTAGCTTGATGCTACCATGGACCTCCGAACTCTGCTTGGACAAACTAGGGAGAGAAACCTTGTATGAAAGAGGTGAAGACGATAGCTAATTAGCAAAAGGGGTCAACATATTGACAAACAATATATCCTTTTGGGTGGAGAAAAACGCCGCTTTCACACCAAAAAAGGTTGCTATAAATTTTGAAGGTGATGCCTTTACATATTCAGAATTTGCAATAAAAATTAGCCATCATGCGAGAACCTTAAAACATACCTATGGTGTGGGCAGAGGAGACAGAGTTGCATATTTGGGAATGAATCATCCCGATTTATTATACTTGTTTTTTGCCTGTGCAAAACTAGGGGCAATTTTTCTGCCGTTAAATTGGAGATTAGCTGTACCGGAACATTTATATATTTTAAAAGATGCGTCAGTAAAAGTTTTATTTTGCGATCCAGAATTTGAAGACCACGCAAAATCACTGGAAAAAGATTTGCCAGATTGTGAATTTGTAGCGAGTAACTTCTCTTGCGATGAATGGAGCAATCTGCAAGAAGAATTAGTAACCTCGGTGGGAGATGATAATAATCCTCATGTAAGCATGGATACGCCCTTTTTACTCGTTTATACTTCTGGAACCACTGGGCGGCCAAAAGGTGCAGTTTTAACACAGGAAGGCATTCAAACAAACGCTCACAATTCTGTTCATTATAGTGGAATGACATCCATAGATCATGTGCTTACAGCTCTACCCATGTTCCACGTTGGCGGTTTAAATATTCAAACAACGCCGGCATTTTATGTTGGAGCGACGGTTACTATTCACCGGCGATTTAACCCTAATGATGTTTTGATGAGTATTAACAACGAAAAGCCATCACTATTAGTTCTTGTTCCAGCGACTATTCAGGCCGTCATAACGCAGCCAGAATGGGCAGAAACAAATTTATCGAGCTTACGTCTAGTGAATTCGGGATCCTCAATAGTACCAATGCACCACATAATGGCGTTCCATAATCGCGGAATTCCAGTTGGGCAAGTATACGGATCGACGGAAACTGGACCAGTAGCGATATATCAAAGAATAGAGAATGCATGGGCCAAGCCAGGATCAGCTGGCAAACCAGCAATGCATTGTGAAATGCGCATTGTAGACGATAAAAGCCAAGAGGTTCCAAAGGGCTCATCAGGGGAAATACTTTTGAAAGGTGGAAACATATTATTTGAATACTGGGGCAATGAGATAGCAACAAAAGACTCTATTCGTGACGGTTGGTTTTATACAGGCGACATCGGCTATGAAGATGAAGATGGTGATGTATGGATTAATGATCGGAAAAAAGATGTTGTAATTTCTGGTGGTGAAAATATCTACCCAGCTGAAATAGAAGCTTTTATTATAGAAATGCCTGATGTAGCAGACGCGGTGGTTGTTGGTAGGGCCGATAATAAGTGGGGAGAAGTTCCAGTGGCTGTAATCATA
>JADHRD010000096.1 GCA_016777585.1 Rhodospirillales bacterium
ACATTGCACCTAAACTACCTAGCCCCCCATCAGCTATTACAAAATTTGAGTCTAGTAATATTATAGCCTCATTTTTTCTAGTATAGTTTATATGCATATCTCGGATACATATCTTTTGGATAAAATATTTATAATTTGGGGACCTGAGTCCTTTGGCCAAATCGAGAAGGGGCTTACCCTCAGTTATCAAATCTTCCAAGTAGTGAAAATGTAAGGTCGTTAATCTTTCTAGGCGGGACATTGGGCCAAAAAATTTCTTGGAGTTTCTGGTTGTATAAATATGATAATGTAGATTGGCATATTTAGTGAGCTTAGGTAAATTCTCCGGCATTAATTGAAATGGAAGCGATATCTCAATAAAATTTTGAACGAATTTTTTATCCCAAACCAAATTAAATATGTGAAAATTTATTTGATACACGTTACTTGATGATATCTTGATAGTTTACTCATATTCTAATTACTTACTTTCTCAATGCTATATTGGGCAATATTTTTATAACGCTCTGTTATGGCTAATAATTCTTCTCGGTTAATTACATCTTCAATTTTATCGAAGGGCAACCCATTAGTTAAAGTTTCAACCTTCTCAATTATATAGTCTGGAGGTTGTTGCCTGTTTGTTAAAACAATTTTATTTGCGATAGTTCTTCGCTCATTCTCATAAGTATTGATAGCTCTAACCTGACTTTTATATTTCTCAAAATTGTTAGCAAGTGAGTCAGCATCAAGAATAGCTTGAGCGCCTCCATTCCCTCCTCTCGGATACATAGGGTGGGCAGCGTCCCCCATAAGTGTTACGCGCCCGAATGTCCATTTGTCAATGGGATCTCGATCAAGCATGGGGTATTCCAGTATAAATTCTGCATTATCGATTAAATCAGGAATATCCAGCCAATCAAAATTCCATTTTTTGAATGGTCCAATAAAGTCTTCAATATGGCCAACGGTTGCCCAGTCATTTTTCTTAAAATCACTTCTTGGTTGCTCGGTTACCCAATTAATCATTTGTGTCCCATCTGCAAAGTTTCTAATTGGGTAAATAGTCATTTTTCCTGCATCCACGGTGCCTATTCGTGTGACACTTGCTCCTGTGAGGAATGGTTTTTGAATTGTTACGCCACGCCACATATTTATTCCTCCATAATGTGGTTCGCTTTCGTGAGGGTAAAGGGACTTTCGGATATTAGAGTGAAAGCCGTCGGCTGCAATGACTACTGAGCCAGTATGCGACTCTGTATTTTCAAATAATGCCTTTACAGTTCTGTCATTTTGCGTAAATCCAGAGCAAGAATGATTAAAATAGATAGAATTAGGTCCCATTCTATCTATCACAGCATCGTATAAAACCTTATGAAGGTCACCACGATGAATAGAAAAATGTGGATAATCATAGCCGGCAAACTTTCCACAGGGTTCTGTGATAATAACCTGCCCATGGCGATTAAAATATGCAAATTCTTGGGCTTCCACACCGTATCTATATAACTCTGTTTCAAGATTTAGTTTGCTTAGCACTTTAATTGCATGGGGTAACATGTTGATGCCAACACCAAGGGGTTCAAATTTGGAGGCGGCTTCAAATATCGAACACTTAATGCCTCTGGCATGGAGAGCTAAAGCTAGCGTAAGCCCACCAATCCCGCCGCCTATAATTAATATATTTTGTTGGCTTGGATCTGCCATTATGCCCTGTCTCCCTAATAATCCTATCCATACTGTCCCATCAATTTATAAAGAATTAATTTAGGTATTCTGATAATGACGGTCAATAAACAACTATGTTTGTTCGTTAGTCCTTGTTATATCTATGTAACCTTATTTTATTTAGACTTGTTTAGTCTGGATTTGGTTTAGGAAATTCTTCGGGCCAATTATCTAAAATTGTTTGAAGGTATTCCCTGACTTTCTCAGGCTCTAATGAACCAGAGCCTTTAATTTTATTAACATGGTCACCGTGTTCAAGTGGAATTTTTAAAGAGTCCATGAAACGGTTATTCATATTAAAATAGGCGCTAATTAAGGTAAGCTCGACTATCTCAGATTCGTCAAACGACTGACGCACAATATCAAATATATCATCTCTAGAACGAGCTGTGTTCTTTGTTACATGTTCTGCCCACAATACCGCCGCCTTCTCTCTATCTGTAAGTGCATCGGATAACATGTAGTCGTCTGAACCAATTATTTGTACTTGCTCTTCAGTGATTCCAGCCGCTTGACCAAGCGACGTATTGTGCGCGAATCAATATGCGCATCCATTTAAATGACTAGTTTTGATTATTGCAATTTCTTTAATCTTATTTGACAATAATCCTCCAGCGCCTTCACGTTGCAGTGTTGCTGAAAAGGGCAACATTAGCATTGTTACCATTGGAGTATGAGCTGAGATTTTTCTTGAATTTGGAACTCGGTTTAGAAATTTCTCAACAGCTTTGAAATAAAGGCTCATTATTCCTGTAGTGTTTTCAGGTTCAATTAGGCTCACTCGTGCTTTTTCTGTCATTAAAGAACTCTCCATTTTTGTATTGCTTAACAAGATCTTATTTTGCGCTGTAGCTTATCTTTTAGTTTTAAATGAATTTTATCCAAGTAACTATTAATTTTAACATTATACTCGATAAATAAATTAAAAAAAAACCCCTACTAAAGAAATTTAGCAGGGGAGTTATAATTCGAAACTACTTTTTAGTTACACCAACTTGTTTAAAAATCGCTCCAAATTGTTTATGCTCAGCCAAAATCATATTTTTGAACTCTTTACCGTGTAAAGGATTTGGGGGAGATCCCACCGCTTTCATTAAGCGAAGAAAGGTTTTGTCTTTCATGGTCTTAGAAAGCGCATCAACTATAATATCAATCCTATCTTGAGGGGTTCCTTTTTTAGCCATGAATCCTCTCCAAAGTTGATAAACAAAGTCGACGCCCTGTTCCCGAAACGTCGGAACGTCAGGAGCAAGTTTATCTCTCTTCTCGGCAGCAATCCCTAAGATGTTTACGGAACCATTTTTGTACCTGCCTAATGTTCCAGCTGATGCAAAAAGGCCTCCAGCTGTATCAACATGTCCTCCAAGCATTGAACGTATAGCAGGTCCGCCACCTTTAAATGGTACATGCTTGAACTTTACTTTTGCATCTAGCTCAATTTTCAGAATCATTGAATGACCATTTCCATAAAGTCCATTTGAACCGAAACTAATTTTACCTGGATTTGCCTTCATTTCGTCGATTAATTGCTTAAAATTTTTGAATCTATCGGACCGAGAAATAATTAAATATGGATCATTATTTACTTTAAACACTGGGATAAAATCATTTAAGCTATCGTATGTAACTTTTCGGACATGGGGAACGATTGATGTATGATTTCCGGTTCCAAATACTAATGTATAACCATCTGCTTTCTCAGCCATTGTTGCTGCCATACCAATTGTGCCTGCAGCCCCACCTTTGAGCATAACAATCATTGGCTGTCCCAAATATTGATGAACAACACTAGCCACTAATCTAGAAGTTACATCTGTTGATCCGCCAGGACCAGTTGGAACAATCACTCTGATCGGTTTTGTTGGAAACTTTCCAGCTAAACCTGTGTTTGCCATGAGCCCCATGGAAATTACAATACCTAATATGCAACCAATACTTTTTATGATTTTTATTTTTTTCATTTTTTGCTCCTATTTCTGTTATTGTTAAGGGTTGGGTATTCTGGTCATTCTGACTTCTTGTTTTTGGTCTTTCTCCTAAATCCAAAATATAAAATCGCGAGTGCAACTAGCAAAAAGCCAGCGGATATAGGTCTCGTTAAAAAGACGGAAAAGTCTCCATCTGATAGAATGAGCGCTTGTTTCATTGATCGTTCGGCGATTGGTGTAATAATAAAAGCGATCACTAGTGGAGCCAATGGTATGTCAATCTTCCTAAGAAGATAACCAAATACACCTACAATCAAGGCAACTTGAATATCAGCAAGGTTGCCGCGGTAAACATACACACCCATTAAGCAAAGCAAGAGTACAGCTGGTACAAGTAAAGATTGACGAACGGTTACGACTCTAGCAAAGATCGGGGTCAAGACCCAGCCCACGACTATCATAATTGGATTGCCTATCAGAAGCAGGGCGAATATCGCATACATGGTTGCGCCATTTGCTTCAAATAATTCAGGACCTGGACGTAATCCTTGTGCTAGAAAAGCTCCCATTAAAATAGCTGCTGTTGCGCTTCCTGGAATACCGAGTGTTAGTGTGGGTATTAAATCTGCGCCGGCTACAGCGCTATTTGCTGCTTCTGAAGCCGCAACACCCTCATAACTGCCTTTCCCAAATTCTTCCGGTTTCTTTGAGGCGCGTTTCGCTGCTCCATACCCAATGAACGTCGCAATAGCAGCCCCTGTACCGGGGATGGCGCCAATAATTGTACCAAGTATCGACGATCTAATTATGGTTCGGGCGCTTGCCTTTATTTCTTTTAATTTAAGATTTTTGCCCCCTTTTAAATGTGCGGTATCCGGTCGCTTTGATAATAGTTTATTGCTTTTCTCGGCTTGGATCAGCACCTCACTTACTGCAAAGAGACCAATCATTAGGGGAATGGTTCCAACACCTCCTTGTAAAATGGGAATACCAAACGTATAGCGTTCGGCACCGGTTACGGCGTCAAAGCCTACCAGTCCAATCATTATCCCAATAAGAGCTGAAAGTATACCCTTCGCGGCTGAACTGCCTGTAATGCCTCCAATAATCGTAAGTCCCATTAACATGAGTGCAAAAAATTCAGCTGGGCCAAACTTTAGAGCGAGTGCTGCTAATGGAACCGCTGCCAAGATAAGGACAATATCACTAAAAGTATCACCAATCGTAGATGAGACTAAAGCCATTTGAATTCCGCTTTTTGCTTCACCTTTTTTTGCCAGTGGGTAACCGTCAAGAGCGGTTGCTGCAGCGGCTGGTTGTCCGGGTGTATTTATAAGAATTGCTGGTATAGAGTCTCCAAACAAGGCACCTTTGTGCAGTCCTAGGAGAAATGGAATCCCTTCTGTGGGTGGCATAAAAAACGAAAAGGGGACTAATATCGCGGTAGCCATTACACCACTAATACCCGGTATAGCGCCTACTAATATTCCAGCCGCGACGCCAATCCCTACCATTAAAACTGCCTTAAAAGTAAAGTAAAGCGACATACCTTGGATTATTTGGTCAATTATTTCCATAATTGTCCTTCCGGAAGAATTATTTGAAAACCTTGATAAAAAAAGAAGTCCATAAGAAATGGCATAACTAGGCTAATTCCGACAATGTAGCGCCAGTCTCGTAGACCCAAGGAATATACCAAAATAAGCATGAATAATGGAGATATTGTAAGAAAACCAAATATCGGAAGTAATGCAACATAAATGAAGGAGCATGTAATAATAAATAGTAATTTAAAGATGGAATTAAATGATAGTTCTAAGAGTTCATCAACTTTAGAACGAGTTGCTTGGATTATCATGATACATGTGAAAAATATGAAGGCTCCAATATTTAAATTTGGCAGTGCCTCTGGTCGCAGCGTCCAAGCTATAGTTTGAATGCTTGAGTCATTTAAAGCATTTGTAACATATGTCGGCGTAATCCAAAAAATATAGAGAATGCTGTATAATAAGAAAATGATACCCGTTATTATTTCAGCAGTTTTAAACTTCATTAAAATTTTACCTAGCTTTCAGTATTTTCTGTATTTTCTTTGGCCCTATCTTCATCGATCACTTCTTTAAATTGATGAGTAGCATGCGCCATTGTTGGCCAACCAGAATATGCTCCAGTCTGGATAATAACTTCCATTATTTCTTCCTTTGTAATTCCTATGTGTTGGGCACTACGGTAATGAGAATGGTTTCCTGTGGGACGGCATAATGCTATATTTGCGGCTAGTGTGATCAATTGCCGCTCACGCATGCTCAATAAAGGGCGGTTCCATATATCTCCAAACAGATGGCCAACAGAGATTTCATATAATTCTGGATATAATTCTTTTTGGTTCAACATAGTGTCTTGTCGCCCCATTTCTTCTAACTTATCAAAGCCCCTTTTTAAGCGATCATCATATTCACTCATAGTTTAGATTCCTCAGTTTAATTAAAGTTTGGGCCAAATGCGTTTTGCTAAATTTGGCGATCCTGGTGCATGATTTAGTTTTCTTACAACTTTATCCGTCCATGCCTCCATATCAGGATTATGACTTTCGTGGTCTAAAAAACGCCTATTTCGGGCCTCTACTGATATATACTCATATAAAATAGCGTGTTTGGCCCAACCTGACACTGAAACTAGTTTTCGAGTTGCAACGGAACCTTCTAATTTGGTCATGCACGGCATGCGCCATTGCGCATACCATGAGGTTAGCTCATCTTCATCACGCCAATCACCTGAGTTGAAATTACCTAACTGGATACATGGACTTAAAGTGTTGCCGAGGCGAGTTTTTGCTTCTGGCCCATCCACCCTAGCTTCATCAACCATTATGTTTATCCGCTCTCTTAAACGATAGGACAACATTTTTTGGTCTCTATTTGACAAGTTTTGATGCAGAATACTAGGTGGTGGATTTGCAAAAACATGGGCATCTATTCCAGTAAAGATAAGAATATAACGATCCCCTGAGGCTACTTCGTGATTATCTGTATGTCTAAGGCGGCCTTTCTCTCCTGGGTGTGTCACATTACTCTCTGATTTATAATGGGCTACGTTTAATACCCCAGGTTTGGTTAAGCGTTCTGGAATATAAATATTGTGCAGCCAATCGAGATATCGGGTCTCATTGATTTCTGCTAAGTCATACCAAGATATCCAATATGCTCGGTCTAATTCTGTATTCTCTGACATTAGATTCTTTCTGCTTCTTTATTAGTTTTTAAATAATCCGATTATAACGACTTTTTTAAAGAAATAACAAGAGGTTCAGAATTAGACTAAAGTCATTCCTATTTAGAATGCATATTGCGTCCTTTAACTTTAAAGAGAATGAAAGTTCATGACAATTGACTTGATAAATTTTTCACCGGTTTTTGATAACGGTTCGCCTTGTCTATGCATTACCGCAATATTTCTTTTCCATTGAAAGGGTTTTTTGAGTAAAACAACATTCTCTCGTCCCGAAAGGCCTATATCGGCTAGCCGCGCAGCGCCCAGATAGTCCGTGTCTGCAACGGTTGCAACGGTCAACGAAATGGAATTTGTTTCAACCAACGGTCTTGGAAAAGGCCTGTTAGCCTCTCGGTATAGTCCTTCAAGTTGTTGTCTATAAAAACTACCTGGCTCACGCATAACCCAATTAAAATCTTTAAAATGAGAAATTGAAATTTTCTTTTTTTTGAGAAGTGGATGACCTTTGCGGACTACAATACCATGGATACTCTCTTTTAGGTGAATAAAATTACAATCTGGATGTATGCCGGCATATTGTTCCGTTCCGATCACAATATCAAGTTTACCTTGCAGAAGTTGTTCGAATAATTTTCTCGAACTCACTTGACTATATATTCTTAAAATAAGACCCGGATTGGATTGTATGATTCCTGAAATTATTTTGGAAAGTTTGTCCTCCATCAACCACGCAGCAGCGATCCCGACTTCTAGTTTACCCGCTAGTCCATCTTTTAAGGCTTGTATTTCTCTTTTCGCATTTTTAGATTGCGCCAATATAAGCCTAGCATGTTGAGACAATGATGCACCAAATTTTGTGGGGTTTACGCCTCTCGTGTGCCTAACAAATAAGTTGGCTCCAACACTTTGTTCGAGTGACTGAATACTCTTAGTTAATCCAGATTGAGTTATTTGTAATTGCTTAGCAGCTTTACCGAAGCTTCCTAGTTCAAAAACCACGAGGAAATGTTCAAACTGGCGTAAATCCATAATTAATCCATTAAGAGTTGCATCGAACGAATTTATTTAACTTTTAAATATCCCTTTTTTATAATATGAAAACAACATATATCTATCTGCATGCTCGGTATTCAGTGTATCTCTAAAATATGTTTTTTGTTAATTTTAACTAAAGTTTCTTTTTTAGAGAAGTTAATAGGATAA
>JADHRD010000097.1 GCA_016777585.1 Rhodospirillales bacterium
TTACTCAGATTTTTGCAGTTGATTTAGAGGGTTCCAATCATCAGGTCTTAGCAAGAGACATCCAGTTTCATCCAGTTTCTGAACGGCCACTGCACATTGATTTCTTTAGATTCAATGAAAATACAAAAATCACGATGGAAATACCGGTGGTTTTTGTCAATGAAGATATTTCGCCAGGGTTGAAACGTGGGGGAGTTCTAAATATTGTTAGAAGAGAAATAGAATTAAGCTGTTCTCCTTTAAAAATTCCCCAAGAAATTGAAATTGATTTAGAAGGTACAGAAATTGGAGAGTCTATTCATATTACAGCATTGAATCTTCCAGAAGGCACTGAACCTATTACAGATCGTGATTTTACTATTGCAACTGTGGCCGCACCAACGGTGATGAAGACTGAAGAAGAGGAAGCACAAGAAGCTGCCGAGTCTGAAGATAGCGAGAGTGAGGCAACTGAGGGTGTGGCGGCCGACGCAGAAGATTAGTACCATACTGTCGAATTCAAGTATTAATGAATTATATTGCCTGTAATTTTGGAGAGGTGAAATGTATCTTCTGGTTGGTTTGGGAAATCCCGGCCCAGAATATGCTGAAAATAGACATAATATAGGGTTTATGATTGCTGACCAAATTCATCGTGACTTTAACTTCTCTCCCTACCGGTCAAAGTTAAAAAGCAATATCTCAGATGGTCAAATATTGGGGCAAAGAGCCCTAATTATAAAACCACTTACATTTATGAACGGGTCAGGCCAATCAGTGGCTGAAGTCGTGAATTTTTTTAAAATAAGAAAAGAGGATATAATCATTTTCCATGATGAATTAGATCTAGGTTTTGGAACAATACGTGTTAAATCAGGAGGAGGCTATGCGGGGCATAATGGACTGAAAAGCATAGGCAGCACAATTGGATCAGAATTCAAAAGGGTGAGAGTTGGGATAGGCCATCCGGGAGAAAAAAATCTAGTTACGAATTATGTATTAAAAAACTTCTCAAATATAGAACGCTCGACTGTAGAAGTACTTGTTATTGCAATATCGTCTTTTATATCGGAATTATTTGAAAATAAGGATGCAGATTTTACAAATAATGTAACTAAAGAATTATCGAAAATGACTCAAACCTAAAAGAGAAAAAAATAAATGGGATTCAACTGTGGAATTGTTGGTTTGCCAAATGTTGGTAAATCGACTTTATTTAATGCCTTAACGGAAACTATTTCGGCTGATGCTGCTAATTATCCATTTTGCACAATAGATCCAAATATTGGAAGAGTTAACGTTCCAGATGATCGATTGAACGAAATAGCAAATATCGCAAAATCAAAGCAAATTATTCCCACTCAAATGGAATTTGTGGATATAGCTGGTTTAGTAAAAGGGGCAAGTAAAGGTGAGGGTCTAGGTAACCAATTTTTATCAAATATCCGAGAGACTGATGCTATATTACATGTTTTAAGGTGCTTCGATAACGAGGATATTACTCACGTCGACAGTACAACTAATCCTTGTCGAGACGCGGAAACTGTCGAAACTGAGCTTATGCTTGCTGATTTAGATAGTTTAGAGGGTAGAATTGATAACTTAACTAAAAAAGCACGCGGCAATGATAAAGATGCTGAACAGCAACTTGAAATTATTGAAAAGATATTGTTTGGACTAAAAGCTGGTATTCCAGCTAGAAATATTGATATTTCTGAGGAATATAAACGACCGTTAAGCATGCTTAATCTTCTCTCCTCAAAACCGGTTTTATATGTGTGTAACGTAGATGAAAATGACGCTTCCACGGGAAATAGTTACACTAATGCGGTAATAGAATATTCGAAAAAGAACAATGCTAGTTCTATTGTGATATCAGCAAAGATTGAATCTGAAATATCTCAATTATCTAGCTATATAGAGCGCAAAGATTTTCTAGAGTCTATGAATTTAAATGAGACGGGTCTTACTAGACTTATTCAGGCGGGATATAGCTTATTGGGACTTAAAACATATTTTACTGCTGGGCCCAAGGAGTCGCGAGCCTGGACGATATTAAAAAATACCAAGGCTCCTCAAGCAGCTGGAGTGATACATACTGATTTTGAAAAAGGATTTATTTGCGCAGAGACTATATCTTTCAAAGACTATATCGAGTTTGGTGGTGAGTTAAAGTGCAAGGACCTAGGGAAAATGAGGCAAGAGGGAAGAGAATATTTAGTTTCTGATGGGGATGTAATATTATTCAGATTTAATAATTAGTAATAGTCCTATTTTATTTTTTCCATAAATTCGCCCAGTCTGCCTTTAAATGGGCGATAATTATCATGGGAAGGGCCACGGCAATATCCAATAACGCATCCCATCCTCCCCGTAAAACTACGGGTATCATAATCCATGGCGCAGCTGTAATGATTTTAACATGTTCATCTGAATGAATCTGATTTCTATTTTGAAGAACTTTATCTATCAATTTAGGAAAAGCCCAGTCACAGCGATAAATTACTAGGCCTTCAGGGTTTACTACGTAAACCATATTTGGCAGCTCACCATAGTCCTTATGCATTTTCCCGTCTAGATCGTCGATGAGGATCTTACGCGGTTCATCATAGAAATCCTGCAATTTTGAGGACATTTGGATCTTCTCTGAGTCAGTTTTATGAGGCCCTAAGCGTGAACCCGGGTGCGCTTCTCTAACATAAACTAAAAGGAATTCGACCTCAGGGTAATTATTTTGTAATTTTTTTATTCCAGAAATATTTTTTACATACATTGAGCACGTTATTGAACCAGTCTCAAGAACCACCCACTTGCCCAGATACTGATCCAATGAGACTTTGTTACCTGCTTGGTCATGAAGCGTGAAATTCTTTGCTTGTTCCCCGGCTTTGGAACCAGGAAATGATCCTAAGTCGTATTCTGACATTTTATAACGGTTATAATTATACTTTGTTTTAGCCATTATGGTTTCTTTAATAACTTCCAAATTTCCTATTATTTATCAATCATGAATATTTTATTCTCATGTTGTATTATTTTAATCAGAATTTACTCATATCATTTTCTTAGGATCAACTAATTTATTAAACTCGTTTTCATCAACTAAACCGGAACTTATAGCTTCGATACGCAAAGTGGTGCCCTTAGAATGTGCGTCCTTAGCAATTTTTGTTGCATTGTCATAACCAATCTTTGGCGCTAAAGCTGTAACCAGCATCAAGCTATTTTCCAAATGCTTAGAAATTTGTTCTTTATTTGCCTTAATACCAACGATACAGTTGTTAGCAAAAGATGCTGAAGCATCACCGATTAACTCTAATGATTGCAAAATATTATGAGCAATTACTGGTTTAAAAACATTTAATTCAAAATGTCCTTGGCTACCTGCAATGCCAATCGCAGCGTCATTACCCATAACTTGAGTGCAAACCATGGTAACAGCTTCTGCCTGTGTGGGGTTAACCTTGCCGGGCATTATTGAGCTGCCTGGTTCATTTTCTGGCAAAGCTAACTCACCTAAACCACACCGTGGTCCTGAACCTAGAAAGCGCATATCGTTTGCAATTTTAAATAGGCTGGCTGCGACTGTCTTTAAAGATCCAGATAACTCAACAATGGGGTCATTGGCAGAAAGCGCTTCAAACTTATTTGGCGCACTTCGGAATCTAATTTGTGTAATTCTTGATATTTCTGTTGCGACTTCTTTTGAAAACGCTTTAGGCGCATTTATTCCAGTTCCAACAGCAGTACCACCCTGAGCTAGGAAATGAACATCTGCAAGTGATTTTGATATTCTCTCGATTCCTTTTTGGATTTGAAAACAATAACCGCTAAATTCTTGTCCAAGGGTAAGAGGTGTTGCATCTTGGGTATGAGTTCTGCCTATTTTAATAATGTTTTGAAATTCTTTTTCTTTTATACGTAATTTCGAAAGTAAAATTTTCATCCCCGGAAGAGTTTTATCTAAACAAGTTTTCACAGTTGCTATGTGGATGGCAGTTGGGAACGTATCATTTGAACTTTGCGACATATTAACGTGATCATTTGGATGGATGGGATTTTTTGAACCTACTTTTCCATTGAGTATTTTTATAGCAACATTTGCTATCACCTCGTTTGCATTCATATTAGTTTGGGTGCCAGACCCAGTTTGCCAAACGGATAATGGAAAATTATCATCAAACTTTCCGCTGAGAATCTCTTTACACGCTCTAATTATAGCATTACCTAATTTCTTTGTTAACATGCCATGCTTCATGTTAACAACCGCCGCGGCTTGTTTGATTGTGATTAATCCATATATTAATGATAAATTATGTTTTTCTTGACCTATATCGAAGTTTTTAAGTGATCTTTGGGTTTGGGCGCCCCAGAATTTATCGCTAGGTACTGCCAGATTGCCAAAACTGTCACTTTCATTCCTTGTTTTTTTCATAGATTTTTTAAACTCCTTTTTTAGGCCTTATATTTTTATTAAACGTCAGTTTTATTGTGTCTGAATGTATCTAGTGCGATTACCTCACCCATCGACTTTTTATCAAGTGATGTATCATTATGATCGCCCGAGATCTCGTCTAAATTTACAGGGTCACTTTCTACCTCGTCAAGTGTACTTATCTGATCATTTAGTGTTTTGTCCTTTAGTTGGAGACCAAAGTTTATAGATGGATCGGCAAAGGAGAGTACTGCCTTGAAAGGAACTATCAGATTGCTTCGCTTACCCTCAAAAGATAATGATACCTGAAATTCAGCCTCTTCTATAACTAAATTTTCAAACTGATGTTGCAAGACTAGTGTAATTTCTTCAGGATACTTAAGTCTAAGGAAGCTAGGTATTTCAACATCTTCATCAGTTGTATCAATTGTAATGTAAAGATGGTGATTATTCACCGGCCCAATTTTGAGCATCTGTTTTAATGCATTCTTTAATACACTAATCAAAGCTTGATTTACCCATTGATAATAAGGGAAAGGTTGTTCTGACATTCTATTCCTTTTTAAATTATTTTAAATTATTATAGCCTACTTTCTCTGAACTCAATGTTTTGATCCAATTTAAAAGAATTGATTCGCAAAAAATGGGGGGCTTCTGTTGCAAGGTGCCCCCCGGACCCCGTGGTAACTAAGCTATTAAGCTGCTACCGCAAATGCTTCATTATCGTTTGCATTTGTAAAAATAGCCCGATAACGGTGGTACAATACCGAGTAAAAACTTTGATTTTACCACGCACGTCGATCCTGTTTCGCCCCCATAAATCAAATGGTTTAAGCCATTTTACAGCATAACCATCAGAAAAACCGTTAGGTTGGTGGAGGCGCCGGGCACTGCCCCCGGGTCCGTCTCGCTTATTCTGCAAAGCATTTATCACCATAGTCGGAAAACCGACAAGATCATTATAGTCTTTTGGTAACATGAATGAAAGAGTTGAATAATAGACTATTGATTAAATATGGTATTGAATACAATCATAAAAGTAATCTGTTTTACTTGGGTTTTAACTGAGGAACCAGTATGAACAGGTATATATTTTGATTTGAAACCTTGGAAATAAATATATGGACCTCACCGACGATCAAAAACTCGAGATTCAGGAACTACGTTCCGCAGAATACTTAACACGAAGAGCCACTGTTCCTGCTCTTGAAGAGATTCTCTATGAGCCAGTATCGGTTTTAGACCATGGGTTTGTCAGGACTATAGATTATATGGGAGATGATGCAGCCGTGGTTCAGGCGGCTAGGGTATCCTATGGAAAGGGCACAAAAAAGGTTTCAGATGATGCGGGACTAATTAACTATTTGCTTCGACATCGCCATACAACACCATTTGAAATGTGTGAGATTAAGTTTCATATTAAGGTCCCTATATTCATAGCGCGTCAATGGATAAGACATCGAACGGCAAATATAAATGAGTATTCTGCGAGGTATTCAGTATTAGATAGAGAGTTTTATATCCCAAGTTTGGACCAACTCGCTTCCCAATCTACACAAAATCACCAAGGCAGAGGAGACGTGTTAGATGGTGCTGAAGCGAACGAGGTTCTCCAAATATTAAAAGAAGATTCGATACGGAATTATGATCACTATGTTGAGATGCTCAACGAAGATCCAGATGGAAATAAAATTGATGAAGATCGAAATGGTTTGGCACGCGAGTTGGCACGAATGAATTTAACTCTGAATGCTTATACTCAATGGTATTGGAAGATTGATCTCCATAATCTATTGCATTTCCTCTCATTACGAGCTGACGCTCATGCTCAATACGAAATTAGAGTGTATGCTGATGCGATGTTAGAAACAGTTAAACGCTGGGTTCCAATTACCTATAATGCCTTTCAACAGTATCGTGTTGGAGGTATCAATTTGTCGGCGTCAGCCCTGAGCGTTGTTAAAAAATTGTTGGCAGGCGATCAAATCACACAAGAAGATAGTGGTATGAGTAAGAGAGAATGGAGAGAATTAATGGCCACACTTGATCATAAGTAAAAAATAAATTTTTCGAACACCTCAATTATCTAATAAAAAGATCATCTAAACACCTTTAGAAGAAAGATAAATTAATTTAGACTCGTTATTTTCTTTCGGATATTTTTCCAACTTTACGCTGACTTTTGCCAGTATATGAACTCAGTGGTCTAATAAGCGAATTATTGGCATTTTGTTCGATAAAATGAGCAGACCAACCAGCAACACGGGCCATCACAAATATAGGTGTATAAAGGTTAATAGGAAATCCCATTAAGTAATAAGCTGGGCCTGATGGAAAGTCTAGATTAGGGTAAATCCCTTTCTCATTAATAAAGATGTCAGCAAGAATATTATATATTCCAAGCCACTTATCTTCGCCAGACCATTGTGTAAGGTCTTCGAGACATTTTTTCATTGTCGGTACACGGCTGTCACCGTTTTTATAAACACGATGACCGAAGCCCATGATTAAATCTTTGTTGAGCATTGCTCTCCTGATCCAGCTCTCTGCATTTTTGGGTGTTTTAATTTTTTTCATCATTTCCATAACTGCTTCATTAGCTCCTCCATGCAGAGGACCCTTTAAAGCACCAATTCCCCCAACAACGGCTGAATAAATATCCGAACGGGTAGAGGTGATTACACGACTAGCAAAAGTTGAAGCGTTAAAACTATGCTCTGCGTATAATATTAATGAAACATCGAATGCTTTAACCACTGGTTTTGATGGCACCTTTCCAAAACACATGTGAAAGAAATTTTCAGCAATAGATAAATCTGCGCGAGGTGGGATACGACGTTTTTTATTTCGATAACGAAAATCTGCAGCTATCATTGTTGGAATCTTCGCTATCATATCAACGGCGCGTCCCATGTCCGCTTCTACAGGTTCATTGCCCCACGCAATCTCAGTCGTTCCAAGATAACTGACAGAAGTTCTGATAGTATCCATCGGATGTGCTTTTTTGGGAAATTTAGCGATAATTTGATTATGATTGGTACTAATATTTCGCTGAGATCGTTCATTCTTTTTAAATTTATTAAGTTGCGTGCGGTTTGGTAAGTCACCGTTGAGTAAAAGATATGCGACTTCTTCAAATGAGCATGTGGCTGCCAGGTCTTGTACAGCATAACCCCTATATGTTAATGAATTTGTTTTTGGCATCACCTTTGAAATAGCAGTTGTATCAGTTATAATACCAACCAAACCTTTGTATATTTTCTCGTCAATAACTGTTTTTTTTGTTGCTTTTTTAATTTAAATCTCCAAAAAATTTTAAAGTTTGAAATTATAAAGATCATTATCAAATTGGTTATATTCTTCATATTTGAGGATCTCATATAAGCGTTTTCGTGTTTGCATTTTATCCACTTGGCTAATCAGAGAACCTTTCTCTTTCAGAATTGAAAACGAGTCCTCGATGGCACCTAAGGCAATCCGCAACGAAGAAACCGGATAAATAGCAATATTAAATCCGAAATTTTCCAGTTCTTTGAGCGAGTAAAGAGGCGTCTTACCGAATTCTGTCATGTTTGCTAATAAAGGAGCATCAATAGCCTCTCT
>JADHRD010000098.1 GCA_016777585.1 Rhodospirillales bacterium
TGTGCAGAAAAAACTTTATTTGACCAATTTAAGTCGATCAGCCAATAAACCAACCGCTAAAGCAAAAAAAGTTGAACGATTCCATTTCAACGTCACTTCATAGTTGTTATATACTAAATAGATTTTACCATATTTTTCCGACCTTTTATTATAAGCTTCAACTAAATAAGCTCTTAAATTATTCACTGGCAAATTCTTACCATTAACTTTTCTAACTCCAATGCTCTGCCATTCACTTATTTTTCTTTTATTTTTTTTTGTTAAGAGCTTCTTATCAAAACCTTTCGGTAACGTTACCTCGCGACCCCAAATCTGGTCAGACTTCCAACCTGATTTCATTAAGTAGTTTGCAGCAGATGCAAATGCATCTGCCTTATTATTCCATATATCCCTTTTTCCGTCGCCATCATAGTCAACAGCAAAATTCTCAAAGCTCGATGGCATAAATTGGAAATTACCCATCGCGCCAGCCCAGGAGCCTAGCATCTTATCATGACTTATATGGCCCTCATTTAATATTCTTAGGGCTCTAAATAATTCTCCTCGAAAGAATTTGCTACGTCTACCATCAAAAGCTAGAGTAGCTAATGAGTGAACAACGGGGAAACCACCAAAATGTCTACCAAAACTCGATTCAATGCCCCAAAATGCAACAATAAATCTTGGTTGAACCCCATATTTTGCTCCTATCTCGTCGAGTAAATTTTTATTCTCTCTATACTTAATTTTCCCTCGTTTAATTCGAGATTTAGGAATTACGTGATTTAAATATTTATTAAAGGTCATGGAAAATTCTGGCTGTTTTCTATCAAGCTCGATTATGCGCTTGATGGGAACAAATCCCGCAAATGCTTTATCAAAAGTTATTTTAGAAATATTTTTCCCCAACGCCTCAGTGCGTAATGTTTTTAGCCACGGCTCAAGAGCACTTCCTTCTTTTCCAGATGCTGAATTAAAATTTAACCCATATATCCCAAGAACAATTAATAAAAAAAATAAATGCTTCTTCACATGTGTTAAATTCATAATGTTTTCCTAATAATCTGGTTTTGGATAAAAGGTATCGATATAGCCCATACCCCAATAGAAAAGTAAACCCAGCCACTCGTGCAAAACTATAGAAATGCCATTTAGTGAGCTTCTTAGGTTAAGACTAGGTTTAAACTTAAATGATTTCTCAGTCATATAGTCAACAGGAAGAGGTATTATATTCCATCCCGCCGCTCTAAAAACTCCTATAGCCCGTGGCATATGAAAAGCCGAAGTAATTAAAAACCACTTTTCTTGCGGATTTGGTTTGACTATTTTTTTCGAAAAGATCGCATTTTCGTAGGTATTTCTAGATTTATCTTCATAAATTACTTTTTCAGTATCGACAGATAAACTCTTAAGAATTGGTTTTATAAAATGTGCTTCCTTTAACTTTTGCCCTCCAATTACACCGGAGCCACCTGTAAATACTAATTTGGCATTAGGGTACAACTTGGACAAACGAGCAAACTCAAATATCCGTTCAATCGAACCATTAATCGCAACACCCCCCCTGGACGCTGTAATAGACTGGTCAACAGTACCACCAAGAACTACTATTCCATCAACCGTTGCAGGCAATGGCTTTGGGTTAGAAAATCTATTTTCAAGGTCACGAATTAATAAATTATCGATGGGAAATAAAATAATAAGTAACAAAGTACAAACGCCAAGTCCCAGGAGGCCCATTACACTTTTTGCGTATCCTAATAAACTTAGAATAAAAATTATGGTCATGAATATTAAAATTAAATTCCCAGGATCAACCAAAAACCATAAAACTTTTGAAAGGTAAAAAAACATTAAAATAGACCTAAAAAAAAACTGACTAACAAACTATTGCAATTAATGAATTTTAACATCTATAAAGATATCAAATAAAGTCACTCAAAATAATCTTGTTTAAACATACTATTCCAAAATACGTTTATTAATTACAAAATAGCATATAGTTAGTTTAAAAAAGAAATTAAAATTATAAGTTTGTATATAGATAATCGCAATTCGCTTAAATTAAAATAAATAAAATCTAGGGTTTATCAAATGACAAAAAAAAGTATTGACGATTTAAGATCTCAACGTTGGTATGGCCCCAATAATATGCGGGGTATGAGTGCCCGTGCGAGATCACGGCAGATGGGATTTGGTCCAGAAGATATAAATAATAAGCCTAGAATAGGAATAATTAATACTTGGAGTGACATGAATACCTGCCATTCCCATTTTAAAGATAGGGCCGAAGAAATTAAACGAGGAGTATATCAATCAGGTGGGTTTCCGATTGAACTCCCTGCAATGTCTCTAGGGGAGATACTCGTAAAACCATCAACGATGTTATATAGAAATTTTTTAGCAATGGAAGCAGAGGAATTAATCCGCTGTCATCCAATCGATGGTGTCGTACTAATGGGCGGTTGCGATAAAACAACACCAGCTTTACTTATGGCAGCATTATCCATGAACATACCGGCAATTTATATGCCGGCCGGTCCAATGCTGCGAGGATATTTTGCGGGAGAGACACTAGGTAGTGGAACCGATGTACTTCGCTATTGGGCCGATCATAGGGCGGGCTTAATAGATGATGAAAAACTTGAGAATGTCGTTGGGGGCATGTCCCGGTCTGCTGGCACATGCATGGTGATGGGTACGGCAGCGACAATGATGGCAATCGCAGAAGTTCTAGGTATGACAATCCCAGGAGCTTCCTCTATCCCTGCAGCAGACACTTCTCATTCGCTTATGGCCGCATCATGTGGTCGCAGAATTGTTGACATGGTATGGGAAGATCTCAAACCACGGGATATCATGACAGAAGCAGCATTTGATAATGCAACAATTGTTGATATGGCGATGGGAGGTTCTACTAACGCGATGATTCATCTTATCGCAATCGCTGGGCGAGCAAATATCAAATTAAATCTTGATCGTTTTGATAAAATTTCAAAGCGTACACCGGTTCTCGCTAATATTAAACCTTCTGGCGATTTTCTAATGGAGGACTTCTATTACGCCGGTGGATTGAGGGGGCTAATGAATAGGCTTGGGGAGCATCTCGATCTCTCTCAAATTAATGTGACAGGCAAAACACTTGGTGACGCTGTAAAAGACCAACCTGTTTATCTTGATCAAGTGATAAAAACTTTGGATAATCCCGTATATCCAGAGGGCGGGACCGCAATTCTTCGGGGAAATTTAGCACCCAATGGATGTGTCATTAAACAAACCGCAGCCGATCCCAAATTTCATAAACATCGAGGAAAGGCTGTTGTATTTAAGGATTACACTGAACTCAACCTAAGAATTGATGACCCTAATCTGGACGTTGATGAAAACAGTATTCTGGTGCTCCAGAATGCCGGTCCTATCGGTGCTCCCGGAATGCCGGAATGGGGGATGTTGCCAATACCGAAAAAACTCCTAGAAAAAGGAATTAGAGATATGGTGAGAATCTCCGACTGCAGAATGAGTGGAACAGCCTATGGTACATGCATATTACATGTGGCTCCCGAAGCCGCTGTTGGCGGACCGCTTGGTTTAGTGAAAGATGGAGACTTTATTCTTTTAGATATAGCATCTAGAACGCTCAATCTGGAAGTTTCGGATGAAGAATTAGATGAGAGGCGAGAAAACTGGCAACCACCTGTGTACCCAGCCACACGCGGATACACTGCGCTTTATGGGAAACACGTAACACAAGCCGATCAAGGTGCCGATTTTGATTTCATGCATGCAGGAGACGAGACGCCTGAACCTCTTATTTTTTAGTAAATAAATGGTTCTTTAAGAGAAATAATATTTTTTATGGCCAACTTAAGAGCAGAAATGTCTCTACATCTTCAGGAAAATCAAAAATTGACATGATAAAGTCTGTACTTAGAGACACGAGAACAGCACCAATAAAAGATGAGAATATAGCCACTAACACCCAAACACTGAATGACTCATGATCTCTGTTAATAAACCAACTGAATAAAACTTGAAATATTAGCGATGTTTGTTGAATCGGCGCGACAATACTTACCGGAGCGACAGCTAGAGCCATGTAACGTAGCATTTGAGAAACGCTGATAAAAAATGCTGATAATGAGAACCACTTTGCAGAAACCTTGGACATTGAAAATACGTGTTTCATTCTGACTGGGGACGCAACAACGATTAATATGAGAATTGCCGCCGCCGCATAAGATACAACTCCCCCTGCAACTCCCGCGGTGTAGTCTAAATCAACCAAAGCTCCCCTTACAAGAACTGGGCTGGCACCAAACCCAAACGCTGAGCCCATTGCAAAAACAAAACCTTCCTTGTAATTAGGATTAAATTCTTTTTCATTTCTAATATTTTTTATATTTTCTTTTTTTAAGCGAATATAAATTTTAAATCGATATCCCAGCAGAATTAATGGCCCGAGTAGAATCAAAAAAATTCCTAAAAAACGTATTGGGGTTAGAGTCTCTCCCAGAAACATGGTTGCTAAGAACAAAGAGAGAATTACACTAATTTGTTGAAGTGGCCTTACAAGAAGTCCCCCCATAGCTTTGGTTGCTCGATAGTTGCAATAACGGCCAAAACCAAAATGAATAAGCCCTGCTAGAACAAGTAATGCATAACTAAAATTAGAAAAATTCCATATTTGTTGAAATGAGCCCAAAACAACCGACATTAAAATAAAAAATGGAAGACCAAACCCAAAAGAAATCGAGAGCCCTTGGAGCACAGTGCCTGTTAAAACCCCTCTTCTCACAGAGGTTGCGTTCATTCCAAAGAATGCCGCTGAAGTTAAAGATAAAAGAGCACCTAACAAAAGATTTCCAAACAAATTTTATTAAATTTTAGTTAGTTCACTAATATGGGCCCCATGCCTTATGAACTGCTGGACGTTGACTAATGCTAGAGAACCATCGCTTAAGATTAGGGTAAGCACCAAAGCCTATAAATTTATCAACACCATATACCCTAACATCCGAATACATTGATATATCAGCGATGGAATAATCTCCTGCAATATATTCACGATTTAAGAGTTCAAGGTCTAAGCAAGTAAACATGTCCTTCATTAGTTCCTCGTAATGACTCTTTGCCTCAGGGATATCAATAGCGGACCGAACCATAAAAAAACCAAACTGTTGCGCAATAGTTGTGAATTGGGCAGATCCAAAGAACAACCACTGATCTACACTAACTTGAGAAACAACATCATCAGGGTACAAACGATTTATCATTTTACTACCCACATATTTTAGGATTGCACCCGACTCAAACAGAGTAATGGTCTCTCCATTCGGGCCATCATGATCAACGATTGCAGGAATTTTATGGTGAGGACTAATTTTTAAGAAATCTGGATCAAACTGCTCCTGTTCTTTAAGATTAATAGGTTTTATCGTATAATTGAGACCACTCTCTTCCATCATGTGACGAGCTTTATATCCGTTATCTGTAGTCCAAAAATATAAGTCTATCATTATGCTTTTTACCCCAATTCTATATAATTCTTCTTGGCATACTAATTCAATTCAGACAATATCAAAAAAATTTAGAATTTACTTTTAATAATAAAGAGTAAAAACGAAGATGGACACTTTTCAACCAAAATCAGTTTTTATTTCAGATGGAAAATGGTCGCCGTTCTTTATTTCGAGCGACGCTCAGGAAGCTTGTCACACCATAGGAAAAGGTATTTGCCATCACTTTCTTGAGCACAAATCAGATTATAGTCGACCCGTTACAGTTCAATATCGATCCGCGACATTAAATAAAGTAACGTTACATGACATGTTTTACACAATGGATGAAGGGGAAGCGCATATTAGAGTTCCCGATATGGAACAAATTTATTTATGCGAATTAAATATGTCTGGCGATAGCTTTGTAGGGCATACAGATGCCAATATCCCTTTTTCTGCTGGCGAAGTTTATATGATAAATGCCAACCACCCGCATATTAAAAGATGGTGCGGTGATGGACATCAAAGAATGATAAAAATACATCAAAATGATATAAACGATGCCATTGAACGAGCAATAGGTATGCCGATATACGAGCAAGTTATATTTGATACCCACCCATTTCAGCCAACAGAGAAGGTAAAAACACTTTGCGATATTATAAACATTATTTGTTCTGATATGGAAATACAAAATTCATTTTTTGGATCACGTTTTAACAATATAACCGACGAACTATTAATAGACCTAATCATAAATTCTATTCCTAATAATTATTCTATACGACTAAACAGTTCTCAACGCATAACCCGTCCGAGACATATTCGTAATGCAGCAGAATATATTCATTCACATTGTAACGAGAATATTACTTTAGAAAAACTTGTTAATGTTAGTGGTGTTAGCCAAAGATCACTTCATACTGGATTTAAAAAGTTTTTTGGCACATCGCCCATGAGGTATTTGAAAAATGTTCGGCTTGATTTAGTGCGCTTAGAACTCAAGAATAGTGATCTAAGGTCAACAACGGTGACTGAAGTGGCTTACTCATACGGTTTTAACCACTTATCAAAGTTTACAAATCAATACAAATTACGCTTTAGTGAACTCCCCTCTGAAACATTACGAAATTTATAGTAAAAAATGATATCATAAAATTACTTGCGTTTTAGGGCTAATAATTTCCAAATTAGGCTAGCGTAAGCTTTAAAAGTTTGGAATAATCAAAAAAATCGGAAAGGGAGAAAACACATGCCATATGATCATGATTTTGATCTAAGTCAACTCGTAGAGGAAGACCGTGTGCATAAAGCTTGTTATGCAGATGAGGATGTATACGAAAAAGAGCTAGAAAACATATTCTATAAATCTTGGATTTATATAGGTCATGAAAGCCAGGTTCCCAACGCGGGTGATTATTGGACCACTTGGGTTGGCAAAGAGAGAATGATCCTGTGCCGCCATGATAATGGAGCAGTTCATGTGCTGTATAACCGATGCCCCCACCGAGGTGCTCTAATTTGCAATAATCATACGGGCAACTCCGGAAACAAGCATTCTTTTCGATGTCCTTACCACGCGTGGCAGTTTAATATGGATGGTACTTTACGTAACCTTCCTATGAAAGACGGATATGAAGGTATAATCGACCTGAAAGATCCCCAATTACAGATGAAACCAGCTGAACGTCAAGCAACCTATAGAGGCTTCGTTTTTGCAAGCTTGACAGATGATGGACCTGACTTAGAAACATGGTTAGGCGCAGGAGGAAAATCTGCCTTTGATGATATTTGCAACCGCTCTCCAGAGGGTGAATGTGAAATAGTTGCTAATTGCTTTCGTATAATCCAACACTCGAATTGGAAAACTTTTCTTGAGAACCAATTAGACTCGGTTCATCCTTCAATAACTCATCATTCAACAGGAGATGCGGCATCTCAAATTCAAAAACGATACAAAGATGAAACAGGCAATGAACCTCCAATGGGATACCAATTTTTAGCCGATTTTGCTTTACCATATGAAGTCTGGGATAGCCTTGATACAATTGGCCACCCCAATGGACATACCCAACTTGCGGGATATATGGGGTTGCGACCCCGAGATCCAGTAACATTAGCGCATGAGAAGGTCCTCACGGAAGCCTACGGCGCTGAAAGAATGGACCAAATACTATCAACAAATATACATCACGTTTTAGTTTATCCATGTTTGTCAGTGCAACCTCCTTTGCAACAATTGAGAGCAATTAGACCATTGGCTGCCAATAAGACCCTAACCGAAATATGGCATTTTAAATTAAAAGGCGCTCCAGAAGGTATTTATGATAGATCTCTTGCCTATTATTATCTTGTTAACTCGCCATCAACGATGGTAAACGCCGATGATTTGAATAACTTTAGGGCAATCCAAGACGGATTATCCCTGAAAGGAGGAGGTGATTGGGTGAGTTTCCATAGAAATGCCGGACAAGATATCATTAAAGATGGCGTGACAACCTCAGTAACAGGAATGAGTGAACAGCCTATGA
>JADHRD010000012.1 GCA_016777585.1 Rhodospirillales bacterium
GTTGTAAATGTATTCCTCATTCAAGGCCATGCCAACACCTTGGACTGCAGCTCCATGGAACTGCGCTCTGACATATTCGGGGAAGACTGCCTTGCCTGCATCCTGAACAATAGTATAACGCAAAATTTTGACTGCACCTGTTTTGTGATCTACCTCAGCATCGACAATGTGAGTAGCAAAGCCTGGCCCACCACCCGTCACATTTATTTCAGCGTGACCTGCTATGGTGCCACCAAAGAAACCAGCTTTCGACGCTATTTCTTGAATAGAAAGAGGTTTAAAATCACCCACATTTGAACTTGCAGGGCGTGCATGCCCATTCTCCCAGGCAACTTGATCCGGCTCTACCTCCCAAATTCTTGCTGCTACTTCGCACATTCTGCTAATGGCATCTCGCGATGCTTTAACAGCTGCCATGCCACCTGCCGCTGTACCTCGACTCCCGGCGGTGGTAAAGTTAAACCCAAGAGAAGTGGTATCACTTTGTATTGCACGAACATTTTCAAAGGGTATACCAAGTTCTTCAGCAACTATTTGTGCAAACGCAGCGCGAGAACCGCCTGCAACATCAACGGTACCATATATTAATGAAGCCGTGCCATCTTGATTAATATTTAGTGTTGAAGAAGTTTCCATACCAATGGTATTCCAAAATGCGGTGGCGATTCCTCTACCTTGATTTGGGCCCAATTTTATTTTCATATGGTCGTGTGCTTTGGCGGCTTCGAGTGTTTCTATAAAACCTATTTTCCCCAGCTTTGGCCCAAAGTGAGTTTGAGTACCCTCTTTGGCTGCATTTTTTAATCTTATTTCAATTGGATCTAATTTAAGTCGTTCTGCTAACTCATCAATGACCGTTTCCACTCCAAAAGCGATCATTGGTGCTCCCGGGGCCCGGTAAGCAGCAACGCGAGGCCTATTACAGGTTACATCATTGCCTATTACAAGCACGTTTGGAATATCATAACGGGTAAAAACTGTATTTATACATAATGGTAAAGATGACCCAGGAAAGCATCCTGATTGATAATTTAACAGCCCCTGTGCCGCTGTCATGGTACCATCATTTTTGATGCCTAGTTTGATTATTATATTTGTTCCAGAGGTGGGCCCTGAAGCGCGAAAGACCTCTTCTCTTGTCATTTTCATTTTTACTGGCCGGCCCGACTTTTTTGATAGCATAACCGCCAATGGTTCAAGGTATATGGTATTTTTTCCACCGAAACCTCCACCCAGTTCAGTGGGAGTAACCTTTATTTTAGATACATCCATTTTAAGCACTGTGGCAAGTTGTGCTCTAATAACAAAATGACCTTGTGTGCTGGTCCAAACCTCGGCATTACCTCCGCTTGTATAATTCGCCAAGGTGGCATGTGGCTCAATATATCCTTGATGCACTGCTTTGGTATTAAACTCACGTTCAATCACTAAATCCGCTTGATCAAAACCAGCCTCGATATCACCGATTTCACTTTTTAAACGCATTGCTATGTTGGATGGTTTGGTCGGCGTGGGTTCGATGCCCTTAGTGAATTGATCGTCGTGTAAAATTGGAGCATCGGGTCGCATAGCTTCGACGACATCAATGACGTGCGGCAGAATTTTATATTCTACTTTAATTAATTTTAGAGCTTTCTTCGCTATCGACTCACTGGTCGCCGCAACAGCAGCCAATGGATGACCATCAAACAATACTTTTTCCCGCGCCATCATTGTACGTGTAACATCACGGAAATTTATCATAATTTCGCCAGCTGCTGCGTGAAGTATTGGCATGTCAGTAAAATCTTCTCGAGTAACAACAGCCTTAACACCAGCGAGAGCCTCAGCTTTTGATACATCAATAGATAAAATTTGCGCGTGGGCATGAGGACTTCTTAGTACTTTACCAATTAGCTGGCCTGGGAGACTCATATCCGCTGCATAACGTGCTTTACCGGTTACCTTATCTGTTGCATCTGGTCTCTTTGACGGGTTTGTGCCCACAACTTTATAATTCTTTTCCTCAAAAGGAAGCTGGGTTCCAAACGGTGAAGGTTTTAATCCCATAGCTAGGCTCCTCTCATTTCTGATGCTGCATCCATCACTGCCTTAATAATGTTCTGGTATCCTGTACAACGACAAAGATTGCCAGCAATACCATAACGAACCTCTTCTTCCGTTGGGTCTGGGTTCTCTTCAAGCAAATGTTTTGCTGCTATGAGTAAGCCAGGTGTACAGATACCGCATTGCAGTGCTACATGTTCAATAAATTTCCTCTGAAGTGGATGTAGTTCGTCACCCACCGCCATTCCCTCTATTGTTTCAATGTTTTTGCCATTAATTTCTGCACTTAAGATTAAACAAGCACAAACCAGGTTTCCGTCGAGAGTCACGCTGCAGGCCCCGCAATCGCCGGTAGAACAACCCTCTTTTGTTCCTGTCATATCAAGTTCATCGCGTAGGACGTCTAGAAGGGATTGACCGGGCTCGACGAGGACGTCAATATCATCCCCATTTATCGTTGTCTGTATATGAGTTTTTACCATTTTTTCCTAATTCGCTAGGGCGCGATTTTTTGCAATTTCGGCTACTCTTTTTGCCAATACTCCAACAACATCCCCCCTAAACTCTATTGTACCCCTCTTGTCGTTGATGGGTGAAATTGATTTTTGCACTGCTCTAGCCAAATTCTCCAGAGCTTTTTCGTCAAGCTTTGTACCAATTAACGTTTCTGCAGCATTCTTGTCTAAAATTGGGGTTGGGGCAACGGCCCCTAGGGCTACCCGCGCTGAATTGCATATTCCTTTTTCATCAAGTGTTATGTTTATAGCAACACCTACAACAGCAATATCCATTTCAGTTCGCGGTGTAAATCTGAGATAAGCATCACCTGATCTTGGAGGTCGATTGGGGAGTTGGAAAGAGACAACCATTTCGCCCTTTGTAAGTGAAGTTTGTCCTGGTTTGACGATAATTGTTTCGACAGGAACATTTCTATTGCCTGCTGGACCAACAATATTGGCAATGGCTGCAGCTGCAATCATTGGTGGGACTGAGTCAGCAGCTGGAGAAGCATTGCATAGATTTCCACCTACCGACGCTCTTCCCCTTATTTGAAGTGAGCCTATCAATCTAACCCCATCCATAATCCCTGGCCATACTTTATTAAACCCCTCATTCAACATTAGGTCTTTACCACTAATCGCAGCACCAAATTTAAAACCATCAACGGTTTTTTCAATTTGTTTAAGTTCTGGGATATTCTTTATATCAACAATTAATTCGGGCTCTATTCGATCAGAATGCATTTGCACAATCACATCTGTACCCCCAGCGAGTACTTTTATGGTTTCTAAATTCTCTGCTAGGAGACTAGTCGCATCATCAATCGATGTTGGAGCCTCGTATCTTAGTACTGACATAAAATTATCTTTCTCTCTGACTACATTTCCATACAATACTAAAGATGTTTTTATTTCAACTCAAGTATCAAAAAAAGGCGCCATGCGCTTATCAAAAACATAAGTTACCCGTGCTAAATAGCAAGTTTAATTATGAGTTTTTGCGTCTAGGGGACGTGGCACCCAAAAGCCCGAAGATTTAGAATATTCTCCTCTTAGCATCAGACAGAGGGATTTGCCTCATTATCTAAGGGTCCTTTTTTATTTACACTGTGCAATAAACTCATACCATATAAATGTTTTTTTTAGGAATATTAATTTAATATCTCTGCAAGTGACATAAAACTCCCGCAGAATAATTCCTTGAAGTTAGTGGAGTATTATATACTTATAAAGCAGACTATTTTTACGCGTGTCCTCATCATTATTTTTAAAAGTTGTCAGGGATTTATTCTCGTATAGCCTTTTTTAGACTATGCGTCATCACTAGGAAGTGGGGATAAAAATGCTGGCGCAATAACGGAAGGTTATGAGCAATGTCTTTTTGGAGAGCTCTCACTATATTTAGTGGGTTAAGCGTGATTATGCCACTTATCACTGATATTTGCTTGCCTGCCATACCAAACATGGCCGAGTATTATGGTGTTGAGACTGGTAGAATTCAACAAACTATCTCGTATCTATTTATTGGTGCAGCACTTGGCCAGATTATTTATGGGCCACTGGCCGATCGATATGGCAGAAAACCAGTAATTGTGATTTCCATGATTATTTTTACGCTAATAAGCTTCTTAACTATTTATACTGCGACCCCAAGTTCTCATAGTCTGGCTAGATTTTTTCAGGGTGCTACGGGAGCTGGAGGAATGATAATTGTTAGGGCAATTATTAGAGACCTCTATGATAGTAAAACTGCAACTAAAATGCTTGCGTATACAATGGTTGGCGGAGGCTTAATGCCAATCTTGGCCCCAATTGTAGGTGGTCATATTACAAATTTATTTGGCTGGAAACCGAATTTCTTGATAATAGCTGTTTTTGGGTTAGCCCTGACATTATCCCTCGTTTTATGGTTGAAAGAGTCGGGTGAGGAAGACAAAAAAGCTTTGCAAATTACAGAAATATTTAAAAGCTTTGTGATTTTATTTAAGTCTAAGATTTTTGTTTATTATACAATTATAACAATTGGACCGTTTGCCGGATTATTGTGTATATTGGCTGGTTTATCTACAGTTTTAATTGATCTTATGGGAATAAGCACCTCAAGTTTTGGTTATTACTTTGCTATTATAATGATAGGCAATCTTTTAGCCTCTGTCGCGGCTGGTAAACTCGCAAATCTCCTTGATAGTTTTAAATTGATTTCTATTGGTGCTATAATTTGTTTCTTATCAGGCTTTACTGCTTGCGGCCTTGCCGTTTTTGGAAGCATGAACCCGTTTAGTATTGTTTTGCCTGCTGCCGGCTTCATGATAGGTTTTCCACTTGTAGTATCTGCTGCAACAGCAGAAGCGATGTCTCCATTTGGCCTAATCGCAGGGAAAGCATCGTCTATGATAGGCTTTATTCAGTTAGGGTGTGGGGCCCTAACATCATTAATTCTTGGATCGGTATCCAATAATACTCAGCTTCCTCTTGTGATTGCTTTATCGCTGTCTGGAACGCTTACCATCATTGCTTTATGGGCAGTTTACAAACTTAAATACAAAGGTTGAATATTTTTATTTTACGAATTTCGAATAATACTTCGAATATGCAAATTCTAAGGACATGGACGAATATCTTATAATAAAAATAATGTTCTAATAAGATTAAAATAATAATTATTCAAAACGAAGTGCTTCAATTGGATCAAGCCTAGCTGCATTCCTTGCGGGATAGAATCCAAAGAAAATTCCAACACCAGCCGCAAAACCAAAGGCAAGAAAAACAGACTCGATTTGAATAATAGCGGGCCAGTCACCGAGCTGAGCAATAGTGATTGATCCTATAAGTCCGAGAAAAACTCCAATGGCCCCGCCTATTAGAGATAACGTCACCGCTTCGATTAAAAACTGTAATAAAATATCTTTGCCCTTTGCACCAATAGCCATTCTAAGACCAATCTCACGGGTTCGTTCCGTAACAGAAACCAACATAATATTCATAATCCCGATGCCGCCAACTATCAGTGAAATAGAGGCGACGGCTGCCAATAGAAGGGTCATTACGCGCGAAGAATCTGATCTAGCTTCTAGAATTTGACTAAGATTACGAACAAAGAAGTCATCAGATTGGCCGGGCTGGATACGATGGCGCTGCCGGAGAAGTTCGGTCATACTGCGAACTGTATTGTCTACGCCTGCAGATGTATAAGATTTAACAAATACAAGATTAACCAGTTTGCCACTAAGTCTTCGTCCGCCTAGTAATCTTTTCTTAGCTGTTGAAAGCGGCACAATAACAGTATCATCTTGATCAGTGCCCCGGGGGGTTTCACCCTTGGCGACTAGCGTACCTATAATTGTAAATGGTACACGCTTTATTCTAATAATTTCACCTACAGGATTTATACCTTGGAACATATTTTCGACTATTGTTTCGCCAATGAGTGCTACCTTTGCAGCTGATTTGGTCTCGTTATGACTAAACCAGCGTCCCTTTTCCATTTTCCATTCCTTGGCAATCTGGTATTCGGGTGTGACACCTGCAATTACAGTTGACCAATTTTGGTTGCCGTAAATAAGCTGTCCTCCGCCGCGGACCATCGGAGCCGCGACTTGCACAGTATCAATTTCGTTCTGAATAGCGATTGCGTCGTCTTCTGTAACTGTTGGCCGAGAACCTCTAGCTCCTCTTGCGCCTCCCGAAGTCGTTGTTCCTGGCAGAACCAGAACTAGATTAGACCCCAGGCTTTTAATCAAATTATCAACCTTGGTTTGTGCACCTGCTCCAATCGCAATCATTATTATCACCGCCGCTACTCCGATGATAATACCTAGTGCAGTAAGTACACTTCGTAAAACATTGACACGAATAGCTCCTAGTGCCGCGAGCATACAATCCATAAAGGTCATGCTATATTCACTTCTTTAGGTTGCGTATTTCCGTAATCTTTTAAAAGCGCTTCGGCATCAATACGCTCAGCATTAATTTCTTCATCCACAATTTCACCATCTTTAAATCTTAAAATACGATTAGCGAATTGAGCAACATCATATTCATGGGTAATAATTATAATTGTAATACCTGATGAATTGAGTTGCTGAAATAAGGCCATAATTTCAATACCAGTTTTAGTATCTAACGCACCGGTCGGCTCATCTGCCAAAATAAGTGAAGGGTTGTTCACCAAAGCTCGTGCCACAGCGACACGCTGTTGTTGGCCGCCAGATAATTGTGATGGCTGGTGATCCATGCGGTCTGATAACCCTACTTGTCTAAGAACTTGTTCGGCGGCCTCTTTTCTCTTGATACGATCGGCACCACTATACATCATGGGAAGTTGTACATTTTCCAAAGCTGAAGTTCGGGCCAATAAATTAAAACTTTGAAAGACAAAACCAATTTTTTCATTACGGATTTCAGCAAGCTCATCCGTCGATAAGTTTGCAACATCAAAATTGTCAAAAAAGAATTGACCAGATGTTGGTGTATCTAGACAACCAATAAGGTTCATCACCGTTGATTTACCGGATCCGGAAGGGCCCATGATTGCCAAAAATTCTCCCTTATTTATTGTCATTGAGACGTCTTTTAAAGCCATCACAACATTATCACCTAAGTAATAATTTCGAGATAAATTACTAGTTTTTATAAGCTCCTGAGACATTATTTGATCCTATTTAAGAATTCTGTGACGAGCGTTTTATGCCCGTAATAACTTTTTGACCTTCTTTTAGGTCTCCTCTAACCAATTCTGTTGAATTATCATCGCTTACGCCTATCATTACATCCACCAATTTAGGTTTTTGATTTTCTAGGATCCATACTTTTCCTGGGGTCTCTGGATTGGATTGCCGAGCAGCAATCATATTTTGGAATTTTAGTTTTTGTTCTGTATTTAAAATAGTAAGTATTCGCTTCGAGTTTTCCTCGCGAAGTTTCTTAACAGCTTTACGAAAATCGGGACCACGACCAGCTTGCGCTAATGATCGAATGCGTTGGCGGATACTTTTATTAAAATCTCGAACCTGTTGTTGCTGATCTTGATCAAGTTGCAAGGTCTCAACTAAGCGTTTCATTCGGGCTTGTGCCCTTGCGCGGCGTGCTGCCATATTGGGTGGTCCCTTACGTTGTCCGTTACTCGCAGTTTGTGACGGTTTTGCTATTTGCCCAGGCGGTTGGTATCGAAGCGACCGATTTGGCAGCTTTAATACGTCTTGCCTATTACTAACCTCAACCATTACATTTGCTGTCATACCAGGTAATAGTTTTAAGTCTGAGTTACTGGCTGCGATAACAACTGTATAAGTTACAACGTTTTGCACTGTTTGGGGCTTTTTTCGAATTTGCTTTATAATACCTTTAAAATTTTGTCCTGGAAACGAATCAACGCTAAATTTCGCTGTTTGGCCAGGACGTATCTGGCCAATATCCGCTTCGTCAATATTAGTTTCCACCTGCATTTTACGAAGATCTTGTGCGATAGTGAATAAAATTGGGGCTTGCAATGAAGCAGCTACTGTTTGACCAACATCAACATCACGTCCAATCACTACGCCATCTACTGGCGATCGAATAAAAGTATTACCATGAGCAACCTTTGAAATATTAAGAGCGGCTAATTTTTGATCGACCTGAGCTAAGGTGTGTAAGACTTCGGCCTTAGCCATCGAAATCTGTGCTTCTCGCGCTTTGATTGTTGAGCCTTGAGCGGTTAGCTGCGATTCTGCCGCAGTTACTTGTGCGGCAGAGGCACTCCAAGCGGCGCGGGCTTTGTCAACAACACTTATAGCCACAACACCCTTCTTTTTAAGCGATTGTTTGCGTTCAAAATCTTTTTTAAGATCTGCTGCTGTTACCTTGGTGCGGGCGACGTCTGCCGCTAATGCAGCCAATACTGAGCCCGCATTGCTAAGGTTAGCAATCGACTGTGAAACGGCAGCTTTCTTGGTTGCTACTGACGCTTTCGCCACAGCGAGTTCAGCTTCAGCTTGTCTAACTCGAGCGATAAAACCTTCTGGATCAATCCGGGCAATGATTTGACCCGCAGTAACCTCAGAATTGAAATCAGCTAAAAGTTCAGATATTTGACCCGAAATTTCGGATCCGACCTCAACTGTTACTACAGCATTCAATTCTCCTGACGCTGACACAGATTTCTTAATGGTGCCACGTTCAATCACTGCTAACCGATAATTGACCTCAGGGCTATTCGATCCGTTTATAAAGAAAATACCAGCTACAGATGAAATAATAACACCTATACCAATAAAAAGAGTCGATTTACGCATGTCCCAAGAATTCCTATTTTAAGTTAAAATTCAGATTTTATTTATTATTTTCAGTTTCTTTAAAACGCTTTCGTCTACGTTCTCGTCGTTCATGCCGTTTCTCATATACACGCTTAGCTTGTTTAACTAAAATTTTACGTTGTTCTTTTGTTAGTTGGGCAGAAAATTCAGTCATCATACTATGCATTTCGGTTTGAGTAATCTGAAAATTCTCTTTCAAGTCGTCAAAAGCCTTCATTAATTCTCTTTTATCAAATGGTTCGCGCGTCAATGCTGTGTCTATATTTTTATAAATTTCTGTTCGGACTTTGCCATTGTTCCTAATTTTTTTTCTGTGAGCACGAAAAATTTTCTGAGCTAGAGGTTTAACCTCATCACCAAGGGTATGTCGTGCCCAAGGGACTGAATATACCATTTTACGAAAGCCCAAACCATTTTTATCTTTAAAGTACTTGTTGGCAATAAATAGTCCGCCTAAGAATATATTTAAGAATAGTGAAATAAAAAGTATAACTGTCCACCGTTTAGTTATTGTTTTTATCATTATATGCCCTCCATTTGGTTATTTATAGTAATCGCAAATGCCGTTACGTCTTCGATAAGAATACTATGGATATCGGTAGAACTGGTATTTGATAAAGGATCGGTAAGACCGATTATAACACCAAAGACCGCTGCCATGATCAATCCTGCTGCTGGTCGCCATAATGAGCCAAAAGGCCATAAATAATTAAACAACCCTGAATATTTAATATTGTTTTCCGAGTAAGGTGCTGATTTTAAAATCGTAGCTTTTAACTCGGGTGTAGCATGTTCTGGTTCAATTTGATCAAATAGATTTTGTATATATTCAAAATTCTCCTGATCTGAATACTTTTCGCTGATACTAATGAGTGGTCTCCTTTATTTCCTGTTTTAAACCATCAAGAAGGATACGTAATTGCCGGCGACCCCGTGATAAAAGTGACTCTACTGCTTCTACGCTAATATCCATAGCTTGAGCACTTTCGATATTACTAAAACCTTGTTGATGGGAAAGAATTATTGCTGCCCTTTGTCTCTCTGGTAGTGCTTGTATAGCCGCATTAATTTTTATTGATAATTGAGATTGATATAAAGATTCTGCGGGGTTCTCAAATGGGTCTTCCGGCTCGATTATATTATCAATATTAACTAGTTTTTTCTTTCGTAGACGATCAATGCATAAATTATAGGTTACTCGCTGTAGCCAATGTATAACCGGCGCGTCGGCTCGCCATTTATCGAGATTTTGCCATAGTCTGAGAAAAGCTTCTTGTGCAATATCCTCCGCTTCAGAGCGATCGCCTAGCATCCGAGCACCATAATTTACGATAATATTCAAGTTTTGGTCCACCAATATTCTAGTTGATACTGTATCGCCTTCCTTGATTTTAGCTAGCAAGAGAGCATCATCTGTAGATTTTAAAGTCTTCATATATATTTTTCAATTATCCGTTATTAGTTAATCAAGCTTTCAGCTTTATCGGTTTTTATACAAAGTCCTCAAATTTATTTAAATAAATTCTGATATAAAATCAAAAATACTAACCATTTAATATTTTTCTCAAGTTTGTTTAACTTATAACCTTTTATTAAACGGACTAATTCAGAAATTCCGTCGATACAAAGAAATAAAGAGTTTTTGCATTAAGGTTCTGGCTCTTATTGTTAAGCTAAATTTTACTGTTTTATTTAAGGTTTTAATTTTATTTCTTTAAAGCCATAAACTTAATTGCATTCTGGTTGTGCAAATTTGATCATTGGTAAATATAAAAAATGAGAATTGATGGCTGTTCTTTTTACTATATAATATGGAGTATTGGGCATTCAGAAATTAGGGGTATAAAACTTGGCAGAGAGAGCGATGACACTTTATTATTTTCCGAGGGCTTGTTCTCTTGCACCCCATATTATTATTGAGGAGTCTGGATATTCTTACCAACGAGTTCTTGTTGATCTTAGAACAGCTAGTAATAAAGGTTCGGACTATTTATCTCTTAATCCATTGGGCGCAATTCCAACTTTGTCAGTGGGTAACTGGGTTCTAACAGAAACGCACTCTATACTTACATATCTCGGTGATACAGCGCCGAACGGCCCCATGTTGCCGGCAATTGGTAGTCCAGATCGGTATATAGCCCATCAGTGGATGAACTTTCTCTCTAGCAGTATTCATACATATATTCGCTCGATATTTCGCCCTTCGGCTTATGCACCCGCAGATGATTTGTCGGCACAGGCGGCTGTCAGAAAAACGGGTCGAAGTAATCTAGTACGTGCTGTAGAGAGTTTGGAGTCTAGGCTTACTGGAAGTGATTGGACGCTAGGTGATACATATTCAGCTGTGGATGCTTACATGTTCATCATGTATTTGTGGAGTGATGATGATCGCATTGGGATAACCTTGGATAGACCAAAATGGGCTGACGTTGCGAAGCGAGTTTGGCAGCGATCAGCTGTGAAAAATATTGTTGCCGTAGAACAAAAAGACCGTGATTTTGTTATTCCCTTTTAGAAAATAACATACCTGAGAAATTAATTAGTTCTCATATTATGAGATTATTGGTTGAATAATCTTTTGTACTTTCTTATTGTATAATTTACATATTTTTAAGGGGAAAATAAATGCAATACTTTTTAAAATTGTTTACAATCTCTGCTCTTGGCTTTTTCATTATTACTGGAGCTAAAGCTCAAATGTCGGCAAATCCCCCAGAAATTTCTGATAAAATTCGTTCAATGGGAACGAAGTTTAATCGAGACGTCATCGTGAATACCAGGAAACTCTATGGTCCATTGATGAAAACTATGCCTAAAGATGGGATCGATGTTGATAAAGACCAAAGTTATGGAACTCATGCTCGGCATAAATTGGATGTTTTTAAACCTCAAAAATTGTCGAGCCCAGTGCCAATCGTCGTTTATCTTCATGGTGGGGGATTTAATAGAGGTGATAAAAAAGGCTCGTTCAATATAGGCACGTTTTTCGCTCGTAATGGAATTATAGGAATTACAGCTAACTATCGTTTAGCTCCCAAAGCTAATTGGCCGGCTGGTCCTGAAGATATTTCTGGGGTAATAAAATGGATTAAATCAAATGCTGCTAAAATTGGAGGTAATCCAAATAAAATATTTTTGATGGGCCATTCTGCGGGTGCTGGTCACGTGGCAGGATATGCCTTCTTTGAGGAGAACCAATTAAAAGATGACGGTGTTTCTGGAGTAATTTTTTCCTCTTTGCCGACTTTTAATTTAGCTACCAAGGTTAGTCCAAAAGGTGTCCTTTATCATCCGGGTGAGAAGGCTTATTTTGGCACCAATCCAAAAAAATATGAGCGTATGTCACCGAGCAACCATGTTGCAGGGCGCAAAATACCATTATATATAGCCTATGCTGAATTTGATATGCCAATGGTGCAAAACCAAAATCTGCAACTCATAAACGCAATCTATAAACGTGATAAAAAATTACCTACAATAAAACAGGTTCAAGGCCATAATCATATTTCTATTATGATGCACATAAATACGAAAGATGAGTTGTTGGGATTGGATTTGTTGGAGTTTATTAAAACTAATTAAACTTAAATTAAATGTAATAAGCTTGATATTAAAAATTATTTTTTGTCGGGAAGATTGATTGTCTCGCCTAGATTTTGTTTATGATTATGTCATTTTATGACTAATTCTGGGTGCTTATAAGCTTCTGGATAACTCATTGGGGATATTGGGCCAAGTGGAACAACATTGTTCCACGAACGCCCAAAATACCCCTGTCGACAATGTATTAATGAATTGCTCTCGGCGACACGGGGTATGGCATATAGTCTGCAGAGCCAGCGCCAGAGGTTTGGGAAATCCAAAATTCTGGCTCCATTCAATTTCATTCTCAAAAAATAGATAGGATCATGTCGAAAAAGGGTAGGAAAGAGGCGAAGGTCTGCTTCTGTTAGGTTCTCGCCGGTTAGAAAAGGTCTGCCATCTGAATTAAGTATATCTTCTAATTCACCCAAAGTATCAAAATAGTTTGAAAATGCTCTCGCGTACACTTCTTGGTTAGAGGAGAAGCCAGCTCTATAGGCACCATTATTAATATTTTCGTATATCTGATGATTAAAGGTATCTATCATGTCACGCAGCTTATTATTGATTTCCCCTAAAGGGTACAGGTTTGGCCGAACTTTATTATCTAAAGAGCTATTAAGTGAACTTGCCTCTTGGTTCAGCATACGCACAATTTCTGAACTTTCATTGGAAACAATAGTCTTTTGAATTTTATCATAGAGAATAGGCAGGGACGTCTCGTTTGATTCTACCGCTTCATAGATTTGTTTAACCAGCCTATAGTTCTTGCCAGTGCCTGTATCTCGGGTACATTCAGTTAGAATTTCGCCTGTGAGCGTAGCGATGCGATCTGGATTAAATTCCCAAAGGCCCTCAGCTATGGGATCTTCCTCACCTGTTCTATTAGGAAAAACAATATCCATTGTAATACTCTTTTCCAGACCTAAAATATTTCTGGCTAGAGTCACTCGATGGCACCAGGGGCAGTTAAGTGCTACAAATAGATGGTAGCGATTAGGTTCTGAGGGAAAGTTGGAGCCTTTTCCTAATTTATGCCGAAATTTACTTACACCCCGAATAAATTCTCCTTCAACTTTGCGCATAGCATCATTTTTTCGGCTCTCGTCGCCAGAGATATTTGCATTAGTCAATTATATTTCTCTTAATATTGCAAAAAGTAAGTTTTATTACGCATTAAATATTTAATCTTAACCCTAAATTCTTTAGACAAGTAAGAGCATGTGAGGTATCGTTAAGTTTATTTAATAAAATATATCGCTCACTATTATTCTCCCACATTTGTGCTATTAAAAACACTAAGGGTGAATATATCATATGCTAGAGTAAATGTTGTATACCAACATAAACTATTGCCCCGATGGCAGTTAGTAAACCGAGAGCATTTATTCTAACACTACGTTTATGGAGTTTATCAAACAAATGATTTGAATCCTTATCTCCAATAATCATCGCATCACGCGCGATATTAATCTTTCCCATCAAGATTTGTCTACTATAAAGAGCGCCAACCGCTGTGACCGCAAGTGCGACTGAGGCATAGTTTAACTGGTAAGCATAAACCCCAGCAGCAATTATAGCAGTAATAATAACAAATAGGTAGTACCATGGAAACATTGCCCGAATAAGTTTGCCGGCATTAATTTCATCAAGATGAATAAAAACCATTGGAGCTACCACAATTGCAAAGAAAACCATGCCACCAACACATAGTGCGAGAGCTAAAAAGCCAATTATGTATAATGTTAAAGTCATAAGCTCTATAATGCCAGTTAGTCTGGCATGAATCCAATCCACCAAGTTGCCCTTGGAAAGGGTACATAGAAAAAATAGAGAAAGGCATAATAACATGCTATGCAAGTTCCTAATGGAACAACCATAGCAATCCTAATATTTCTCGGCGTTTTATCCAGCGTAAGATAGATTGATGTCGCAGACAGCATGAGCCAGCTCGATAACCAGAAACCGAGTCCATACATTATGAACATATAAACAAGTGTGATTAAGAAAAATACAAGTACGTCGGTTAGGGCGATGCGGTCTTCTTTGTCTGCGTGAAGAATATCTGGCAGGCGTTTAACAATAAGAACGAATGCTCCACGCGCGATGAGAGCTATACCTATAATTAGGATAACGTAGTTAGCCAGAATTGGAAATATCCAGTCCTTTGGGTCTGCGCTACTATCGGCGATAAATAATGAATATATGCATAATAGAACCAGCCCGGTTACTAAATCTCGGTCTAATAGTCTTTGCATGCCACGGTCTCCTCTATTTTTTTATGGACAAAAGTTAGCTTTTAGCGGAAGTACTGTCATTTTGCTGTATTTTGTCCTTCCATCTTGACCAAGCCACCAGGCTAACTGAGACAACAGTTAGGGTAATGAGAGAAATATTAATTGTCCCAGAAAAAAATACTTTCCCGACCCCAACGGCATCTGAAATATATAAAGCCTGTATAAGTGAGGGCTCAATAATTGGCCCCAAGATTAGCCCTAGTCCAATAGGGCCTGGATGAAAACCCAAGCGTTTTGCAAAGAAAACAAATACCCCAAGGCCGAGCATAATGTAAACATCGAAGATGTTGTTTCTAATCGCGTAGGCTCCGATTGTAGCTAAAAGCATGATCAGAGGAGCTAAAAGCCTGAGAGGAATGCGGATTATATAGACCAGTAATGGCGCGAACAAGCTTCCAAGAATAAAGGTCACAATTCCTGCAAATAATAACGACCAGCCAAAGGAGTAGACTAAGGCGCCGTCATTTTGGAAAAGCTCTGGGCCAGGGTTTAATCCTCTTAACATAAGTGCGCCAGCTATTACGGCAGCTGGAGATGAGCCTGGAACACCCAACGTGACCAATGGGATCATTGCGGCTGGAGCCGCCGCATTATTGGCAATTTCTGATGCGGTTACGCCTCTCAAATCTCCTTTGCCAAATTGGCTTTTATCTTTCGCCCATCGGATACCTTCATTGTAGGAGACTAACGCTGCAATAGGACTGCCGGCACCGGGGAGGATCCCGATGAAGCTGCCAATCGCGGAAGAGCGAAGCACATGCCATGGATGTTCCATCACTTTTTTTATTGTTTTGAGGGTTTCACCGCTCTTTGGTTTGTATTCGGCAATAAATTCTTTTTTGCGCAACTGAGTAATCATTGAAAAAACTTGTGGTATTGCAAAAATACCAATTAGACCAGCAACAAGTGATACACCCCCTTGCAGAGGTGGAATGTCAAAGGTAAAGCGAGATAGCTCATTACCATGACTTATTCCAACACAACTAATTAGAAGTCCTATCGCGGCACCGGCCAGCCCTTTGAGAATAGAATCTCCAGCTAAACTTCCAATAATCGTTAAGGCAAACACGCCCAGCCAGCAAAACTCGGGTGGACCAAATTTGAGTGCTATCGCAATTAATGGCCAAGCGAGCAGCAGGTAACATCCTGCGCCAAACAATGTTCCCAATGCAGAGCTGAAGCATGAAGCTACGATGGCTTCTTGCCCGCGGCCTTGAATCACCATTGGGTGTCCGTCAAATGCGGTTGCCATGGCGGCAGGTGTCCCCGGTGTATTGACAAGACATGCTGGGATAGCGTCAGAAAACATTGCACATACATAAAGTCCTCCAAGCATGGCAATACCTTCACCTATTGGGAGAGCAAAAGTGAAGGGTACGAGTAGTGCTGTTCCCATAGTGGCCGTCAAACCCGGCAATGTCCCCACGATCATTCCGATCATGACGCCCAAAGTGAGCCACATCAGTGTTGATAGCGAAAGTGCTTGAAGAAGGCCTTCGATCATTGGGATTTTCCTAAATCTACTATCATCCGCGTTAGAAAGAACTTGGCCGGAGGCATCCTCTTAAGCGGACGGATTGTTGAGTTATAATTTAATAGCCCGCATTTTATATCGGGTGTTCAGTTTATCCCCAGTACCAATATAATTGATACTGGGTTAAACTAGTTTTCGGAAACTGATTATTTTCCGAATTTCTTAACTGCAGCTCCAACATATGCTGTTGCTTCAGCAGGTGTCTGATACATATTCTCATAACCACCTTTGGAAATAGCGTTAGCTACTGACGGAGCACGCGTTGCCTTTATAAGCGCCGCGTTTAGAATTTTTACACGGTCAGCCGGTGTTCCTGGAGGCGCCATAACACCCCAAGTTGTCATGTACGCCCATTTGGCTTCGTTTGGAACACCACCAAGTGCTGGAACCTCTTTCGATCCAGCAACTACCAACGCATCTAACTTTGCTTTGTGCTTAACTGCGTGATTGGATGCTGTCATTCCAGCGTTAACGTGATTACCCAAAAGCATCGGAATCATTTTACCTACACCACCTGACACTGGCACATAAGTATATTTAATGCCTAATATATCCGCGAGTGCTTGCATATTTACCTTACCGGTACTTCCTACACCAGCAACTGTAATTTTACCGGGGTTCGCTTTAGTCGCGGCGATAAAAGCCTTTAAGGATGTTAACTTACTACCCTTGGGCACCATGAGAGCACCGACGGCCCGTTCTGTCATACCGATGTATGAAAATTTACCTGCCTTAAAGCCAACGCTAGGTTTGTTGCCGGCTATGACAATGTTAGGAACGACCACATTACTAATTGTATAGCCATCAGCCTTAGAGCGCCATAGCTCACCGAAACCAACAGCTCCGCCGCCGCCAGTTTTGTAAATAATGCGAACCTTAACTCCAAGTGCTTTTTCTAACCCAGGCTGAAGTCTTCGAGCCTGTTGGTCTGAGCCACCACCGGGTGAATAAGGTACGATAAATGTGATTGGTTTATTTGGATATTTAGCACCATGTCCACCAGCGATAGCAGTGCCACCACTAATAGCCAAAACGGTACCAGCCACTGCTGCAAGAATTCCTTTTTGCAGATAAGTATGTTTCGTCATTTTTTTCTCCCATTGATAATTAAGATTGATCTATGAAACTGGGTTGTCTCTAGACCTCGAACAAGTACCCTAACTACTTGCTCACAAGAAAGTGCATAGTAACCAGAGTTATGGCATTCGACAAGGTTAGATAAAAGAACTCTTATATAAGAGTCAACAGAAAATTCAGGTTGACACCAATAATTTAATTTAAATCTCGAAAAAAAATTAGGAACTAAATGAATTCTTTTATACTGCTATTCAGTAACTAATAATTTTTGAGGGTAGGCCGCTATTAACAAACTCAAATACTTCATATTTTTTCATTTAACATCCTCTAGTCTCTTTATTAATTTCTCGACATTTGGAACGTCTGTATAATCTTCACTCAAGCCTCCAGAGCCGGCTGGACTTTTGCATGTAAAAAATTTGCATGGGCTATCCAAGATTCTTATCCCATGAACTGTATTTCTTGGGATATGGACAAGATCTCCTGGTCCCATAGTGAATATTTCATCACCTAGCAAATGCGCTACCCGACCCTCGAGCATATAGAGCCATTGTTCATCATTTGGATGCGAGTGTGGTAAAGGAGCCTCTCCAGTTTTATAAGTGACGATGCCAACTTTTATTAAATCTCCTCCAAATTGCTTCATCATCATATTTGGATTCTTAACGTCCGGCGTTGATTTCATATCTTCGGCTTTATAAACTGGCATATGGATTTTCTCCTAGTTAATTTTTTAACATATCCTTCTCTGTTCAAGTTATAACTTTATTAGACATCAAGTTCAAAAAAAATGTTATTATCTTAAGTTTAGTGGATAATTTTAAGTATGTTTTTTTTGTTCTGGTTCTATTAAATTTATTGGAATTGTATTGACACTCACATTATAATTGCAATAATCACAACTACTTTTTTTGCATTTCTTGAAATGTTTTAAATCAGTAAAAAAAATTGTCTAAAAGATTAAACTTTAGGTTTATGTTAATAAAAAAAAACAATCTGCTGATTTTAATGAACGATCAGCACAGCCGAAAATTCCTCGGTTGCTACGGCAACCCGCAGGTTCAAACACCTAATTTAGATGCATTGGCTAATACTGGGGCCGTATTCAACTCAGCTTGCACTAATTCACCTATTTGTGTTCCAGCAAGGGCGAGTTTAGCGACCGGACGTTACGTTCATGAAACAGGCTGTTGGGACAATGCGACAGCTTATAATGGTGAAATACCGAGTTGGGGACACATATTGCAGCAGGAGAAAGTTGACGTAAACTCTATTGGAAAACTGCACTACAGATTTGAAAAAGACTTAACGGGTTTTGATGAACAAATTATTCCGATGCATATTTCAGGAGGTGTTGGCGATTTGGTAGGATCAATTCGATCGGATTTATCTGAAAGAACTCAGAGTAAGAAATACTCTGAGGAGATAGGACCGGGAGAGACCAACTATACGCATTATGACCGAGACATAGCGTCGAGAGCGTGTGACTGGATGCGATTGAGATCACAGCAAAATGAAAATGGACAATGGGTTTTATTTGTGTCGTTTATTGCCCCGCATTTCCCATTAATTGTTCCTCAGAAATTTTTTGATCTATATCCTCTTGATAGCATTGAACCTATTAAAGAAGCCCCGGCATTAATGAAATCCCATCCTTGGTGGGAAGCCTTTATTAATTGCTATACCTTTGATAAATATTTCAAAGATGATGAACATCGTAAAATAGCGATTGCTTCCTATATGGGGCTTTGTACTTTTGTTGACTCTCTCATGGGCTCAGTAGTTGACTCGCTCAAAACCTATGGATTTTTTGATGACACAAATATCATTTATCTAAGTGATCATGGTGAGAATCTTGGTGCGCGAGGTCTCTGGGGAAAATCTGTTATGTATGAGGAGTCGGTTGGGATACCACTTATTATGAAGGGTCCTGATATACCCTCGGGAATAAAGTGTCAGACACCTGTTTCGCTAATAGATTTATTCCCAACAATTCTAGATTTGGCAGGCGTGAGCAACTATGATTTAGATTTCAAACTAAAGGGGCATTCATTGCTTAAAATCATAGAGGAACCTGAAGATCTGGAGAGAGTTGTGCTCTCAGAATATCACGCAGCAGCATCAAAGTCTGGCTCGTTCATGTTAAGAGATGGTCAATACAAATATATCCACTATGTGGGCTATAATCCGGAATTATATGATTTAATGAATGATCCAGAGGAGTTAGTAGATATATCTGGTTCACTTGCCTCCAAAGAAATATTGATGAAGTTTGAAAAAAAGTTGAGAGATTTGTTAAACCCTGAAACTGTAAACGAGACGGCATTGTCTAGCCAGGCTGCCCTCATTGAGAAGCATGGTGGAATTGAGGTGGTAAAAAATCGGCGAGGTATGCATGGAACACCAGTTCCAAGTTGAAAAGATTAAAATTACAGTAAAGTAAGCGTGTTCGATTAAAACTAGTTGAAAATTAATCTTAAGATTGTTTATTTTGTTTTTGTTAAGGGCAATCCATATATTTTTTTCAGAAAATTTGAGTATATTAAGGTCGATAATTGGTTATAACCGTTAAGTGAGGGGATAAAATGGTTAAAAATATTGAACAGGAAAATAGTTATAACATTCCAAAGAGCATGAAAGCGTGGGTGCTTGGTGGCCCGCATGAAATAAAGATGATTGAGAAAGATGTCCCGGAACCGGGATCATCAGAGGTTTTAGTAAAGGTTGGCGCGATTGCCGTGTGCCATACCGATATTGAAGTATTGCACCACGGTCACCCCGCAATGGTAGAGGGAGAGGCTCCTTTTAATAAAGATTTTGTGATGGGCCATGAATATATGGGAACCGTTGTAAAAACTGGGCCAAATGTTGATGAGTGGCAGCCCGGCGATAGAATAGCCGTCGAGGTGCATGCGGGCTGCGGGCGATGTCAAAAGTGCCGCGAGGGAATGTATACTTCATGTCATAACTATAGTTTTAGATCAAAAGATCACAGAGCTAATGGATTTACAACAGATGGTGGGTTCGCTGAGTATGCCGTCAATAATATAAATACTCTTGTAGCAGTTCCTGATTATCTCAGTGATGAGGTTGCGACGCTTACGGTAACCGCAGGTACAGCCATGTATGGACTGGATGTTCTTGGTGGTTTGATTGCTGGACAATCAGTCGTTGTGGCAGGTGGAGGGCCAATTGGTTTAATGTTTATCGCTATTGCAAAGACGCTAGGCGCCTCACCTGTAATTATCTCAGAGCCTCGCTCAGACCGAAGTGAAATGGCTAAAAAAATGGGAGCAGATTTTGTAATAAATCCTTTAGTTGAAGACCCTGTTGAAAAAGTTAAAAGCCTAACTGGTGGTATAGGTGTTGACTTTGCCGTGGAAGCCTCAGGTGTTCCAGATGTCGTTAATCAAGTTTTACATATGACAAATCGCGGTGGAAAAGTTTGCCTTGCTGCGTTTTCTAATGGTCTAACGCCAACGGATTTAGCTTATGTTGTTAGTAATAATATTTATATGTTTGGAATTCGTGGGGAAGGGAATAGCGCTGTTCGAAGAGCAGCAAGCTTGCTGAACCAAAAGAGGTTTGATCCGTCGCCATTACATACACACACATTCCCACTCGAAGAAGTTGATACAGCTATAAGTTACGCAGAGAATCAGACTGATGGGGCTATTAAAGTCGTCGTGAAAATGAGTTAATCATTATAAATAGGAGAATCAATTGACCAGTATTTCTAAATATAAATTTATTTTAATTCCACCTTTTCACTTACCGGATGAGGATCAGTTTACTGTTCCAGGATACTCTATTCCTAAAGACAAACCCAAGGAAGAGAGATTGTTAAACAATGACTTTGTCCTAAAGCATCTTGAAGATGTTGACTGGGAACTGCATCCAGGAGCAAAGCCACCTTATGGAAACTGGTCTGTTGAGACCCGAGAAGAGTTTGCGCATGCAGCGACAGCTCGCATGGGCTGTGTTAGAGAAGCTTGTGAAACTGGCAAATATAACGCTGCTATTTTGTTAGGTGGTGGTGAACCAGGTTTTCTAGAGTCTAGAGAAATTGGTCGAGAATTTGGCGTTGTCGTAACAGCTAACGCTTTCTCTCAAATGTACTTAGCGACGATGTTAGGTGATAGTTTTTCAATAATCGATATCGAGGGAGTGCATAACGTATTCTACAGAGATTTAATTCGTACTCATCAATTGCAACATAGATGTCGCTCGATCAGGAGTATAGGTTATAGCTTGCCGAGACCGGGGGACACTGATCCCGACACACTAACTGTACAGTGCGAAGCTGTTGCAAAGGGTGATCAGAATATTGTTGTTGAGAGAGCAGTTGATCAAGCTGAAGCGGCAATTGTTGAAGATGGAGCTGAAGTTATAACACTCGGTTGTTCAATGACTTTTTTTCTTCAACCTCACATTGAGAAGGGTTTGAGGGAAAGGGGTTGGGATGTCCCTGTGCTAGAAGGCTATACAGCCTCCATCGAACTGGCAAAATTAATGGTGAACCTTGGTGTCAATGCGAGTGGTATTACTTACATGGGGGCAAGACCCGCGCGCACTCGAAGTAAGATCTCAGTATAGGATAAAGTAAGGCTGGAAGATTTTCTTAGGGATAATACAATTTAGAGTGTTTAGTAGTGCACTTACCGGAAAATAATCATGTGGCGCTTGAGATTTGTCTTAATTTTATTTATTATTTTAGGGTTAACTACTAACTTTGTGGTAGCTCACGAAGATTCTACCGGCACTGTCAAAGAGCGAATGCAGTTAATGAACAATTTAGGGGAGGCAATGAAAGCCTTCTCAATAATTCTTCGAGCTCAGAATAATTATAATATTGAATCTTTGTCTTCAATAATTGGAAAGATTAAAGATCATAGCGGAGAAAACTTAACAAAATTGTTCTTAGAAAAAAGCATGGATGTTACTTCGAAAGCAGATCCAAGTATATTGGACTCCTGGTCTGATTTTTCGCGAATAGCTTCTAATTTATTTAATGAGTCCGAGCGATTAGAGAGGCGGTTGAAATCTTCTGAACGGCTAAACATTAATGAAGTGGTTAAGTCTTTCAGATCAATTGCAAAAACGTGTAAAAATTGTCATAGTCAATTTAGACGGAATTAAATTTACGCATTGTTTGGTTATTATCTCCAACCCAGACATTCTAATTTTTAAATACTATTTTTTATCACCATGATTGCTAGGAAATTGGTTTCAGATAATACTCAAAATGAGATTGGATTCTTTGAAAAATGGCTCTCAGTTTGGGTTGTAATTTGTATAATCATAGGTGTTGTATCAGGAAATAACTTCCCAGATTTTTTTGAGGTGCTGGCTACCTTAGAATATGCTTCAATTAATATGGTTGTTGCCATTTTAATTTGGTGCATGGTTTATCCGATGATGGTTAATGTGGATTTTTCAAGCCTCCGCTATATCACAGATCGGCCTAAGGGATTATTAATTACACTTGTTGTTAACTGGTTTTTAAAACCGTTTACGATGGCCGCGCTCGGTGTTATTTTTTTTGAGGTGTTCTATGTTGATATTATTGAACCCGAGGACGCCCAGCAGTATATGGCTGGACTAATTTTGCTTGGGGCGGCTCCATGTACCGCCATGGTGTTTGTTTGGTCTCAATTAACAAAGGGTGATGCAACCTATACATTAGTTCAGGTCTCTATAAATAATGTTATTATGGTATTTGCGTTTGCGCCAATCGTAGCTCTTTTACTGGGTGTAACTGACGTCGTTGTTCCTTGGTCAACCTTAATTTTATCTGTTGTTTTATATGTTGTAGTGCCGTTACTAGCCGGTATATCGACCCGAACTCGATTTCAGATTTTGTCTCGACCAAATGATATCAATAAATCAATAGCTAATTTTACTAAACGAATTAAGCCTTTATCCATTGTGTCTCTTTTGGCGATGGTCATACTTCTTTTTGGTTTCCAAGGACATATAATAATTGAAAGACCATTTCTTATATTTTTGATTGCCGTGCCTTTAATAATCCAATCCTATGGTATCTTTTTTATTGCGTATGGAGCCGCTTATATTTTGAGAGTGCCGTCTAATGTTGCTGCGCCATGCTCTCTGATTGGAACATCAAACTTTTTTGAATTGGCCGTAGCTGTGGCCATAAGCTTATTTGGTTTGAATTCTGGTGCTGCGTTAACGACTGTTGTAGGCGTACTCGTGGAAGTCCCTGTAATGTTGTCTCTTGTGGCTTTTGCAAACCGAACACAGGATTATTTTCCAAAATAACTTTTGAATTTTATTCTTAATGTTTATTTTTCATACTGCGAAAGTCAAAATAAAAGTAAATAAATATGATTATACAAACAATATTCTGATATAAACTATTTGATTAATGGCGTTAAAGAAAGGCTGGTTAAACTCATGGAGGAATATTCAGGATTTAATTTTGGGAATAAAAATGCGTTCGAAGCTGTTAGAGGTAAAAAAATATCCGATGCAAATATAATTTGGAAAGGCCAAGGGTTTGAATTAGACAAATCTTGGCTTTTTGAAGGAAAAGATAAAGAGATTTCGCATTTTGTAGATTTGGCAAGGCGGCTAGCCCCCAAACTCAACAATAACCCAAATAATATTCTTACCATGGAGCCGCAAATGTTTGATTTGGGGCCATTCAGAGATCGACTAAAAAATATCATGTCTTGCGTTAGAAATGGACCTGGCGTTGCCCTTTATAGGGGGCTACCTACCCAAGACCTATCGCTTTTGGAGATTGCATTAATTTATTGGGGAATTGGGAAACATATTGGTATTGCCCAATCTAATAATTCCGAGGGTGATATGATCGGCCATGTAGTAGATGCAGGCCGAAATTTAAATGATCCCAATCATCGGGGGTATCAAACGAATTCGACTATGGATTATCATTGTGATCAGACAGATATTGTATGTTTGTTGTGTATAAATACTGCTAAAAGTGGAGGTCTCTCAAAACTCTCAAGTTCGATCTTAATTTATAATGAATTATTAAAGAGACGACCGGAACTAGTTGAGTTGATGTGCCAACCATTTTATTGGACCAAACATTCTGAGAAAAATTCTGGTGAAGCTCCTTATTATAAAAGTCCAATTTTTAATTTTATAGATAATACACTATCTATTGCTTTTGGTCCAAAACATATTGAAAAGGGACATGCCCTCGAAGGGGTCCCGGAGATGCGACCAGAGCAAGTTGAGGGCATTTCACTGATGGAGTCAATTGCTGAAGATTTTCATGCGAAAATGGAATTAAAACAAGGAGATATTCAGTTCGTTAATAATTATACTGTCGTTCATACTCGTACGGCTTTTGATGATTGGCCGGATCCTGACCGAAAGAGAACGCTCTGGCGATTATGGCTTAATTTGAAAAATTTTCATCCAAGAACACCCTATTCCAATCAATGGCATCAAGGTGTTAGGGTTAATGGAATTGATCAGCGTATCCAACTAAATTATTCTCAAGTATCAAAAAACTGGGATTAAAAGAACAAATAAACGTAATATTCAAATATTTCTGAGCTTATCAGTAAAAAGATTAAGGCTTAGAAATAATATCATTAAAATAAGAAAAGCTGAGCTGCCAAAAAATACAGTCTGAAAATCCCCAAATTCGTATAAAAAGCCTCCTAATATTGGCCCGCTCGCTTGACCAATGCGATTGGTTACTCCGTTCGCAGACATTATAGCTGCTCTTAATTTGGCCGTAGTTTCGTCTATTAAAAGCTTTTGGAAAGCTGGTAGGCCTATTCCTATTCCAAGGCCCATTAATAATACTGGTACAAAAATGTGTTCCAAAGATTTTATCATAGGCACCATTGTGGCGGCTATAGCGAGTATTGAAAATGAAAAGATGACTAGAAACTCTTCTTTTACTATTTTTGTTATTTTGCCAATTAAGAAGGCGACGAAAGTACTGGCAATTATTCGAGTTGAAATAATTAACCCAATAAGTGCGGGTGAAATTTTAAACTCTTGAGAGAGATAAATAGGTAAATACGTATAAACGATGCCTGTATTAAAAATCATTAAAGTTGGAGCAATAGTAAGCAAACAACGTATTCTAAAATTTGCTAGTCCTAGTTTTAAATTTGTGAGGTATTCAGCCATTTTAAATTTTTCGGTTGAAGGTTTATCAGTGAGGGTCATCATAGCGAAAAACGTTACCGGTATAGCTAACAAATATAAGAGAAATGGGAACTGCCAACTTAACATGGCTAATATTCCACCAATAACCGGAAGTGTACCGTTGGCAAATTGTCCAAAGGCGGTTCGATAACCTAGCGCCTCAGAGCGCTCATCGTTGATAAAGAAATCACCACATAAAATTAGAGTTAAAGTTGCTAGAGAACTCGCACCTATCCCGGAGAGAAAACGAAGGGCGATTAGAGCCTCAAAGTTGGGTGCGAAGAAACATAAACCACCAGCCAAGCCATACAATAATAATAAGGGTATAATAACTTTCTTCCGACCATATCGATCGGTTAATGCGCCAACTATTGGAATAGCAATAATCCCTGGAATACTAAACGCTGTCATTACCAATCCAATAGAAGCTGTTGGAATATTGAAAGCGCTCTGAATTACGGGTAATGCGGGCGAGATGACAGATCCTCCCATCATGGTTACCATTGTTATGGTAATAATAACCTGCATCTCTTTCTTTTTTAATAGGCTAGGGAGGTGAAAAATCATTAATACAATTTATTATTATAGAAATTTGGCACATCTTAAGTTAGGATAGATAAAACGTGTATAAGGGCAAATTCCCATACCTTAAATAATTTATTAGACTAATTCCTACCAATATTTAACATCATTGGCAATCTAGCTTAGCAAAACCTGTGAGAAAGAAATTAACTGTGATATTTCACGTGTAGACTTTCATTAATAATATAGTAGTTATAACACTACATCCGGACCGATCAGGAAAATGTACCAATCTTTTATCTCTATTTGGCGAAATATTTCTAATAATATCAAAGGAGCTCTTTTAGTTGCTTTGGGTGGGTTGTTGCTCATTATGATGGCTGCGATTGTTAAACATCTGGTGCAAAATCTTCCAGCTTACCAAGTTCTGTTTGTTCGATTTTTAGCAGGGTTCTTGATTATTTTACCTTTAGTTTTACGCTTGGGGATAAAGGCCTTTCATACAGAGAAACTTCATTATCATTTTGCCAGGGGTTTTTATGGTTTTATGGGTAATTTATTATTTTTTCTCGCTCTAATTCATATTGCTCTCGCTGATACAGTAACGATTCAATTTTCGCGTCCCCTATTCATTATTCTGATAATTGCATTATTTTTGGGTGAAAAAGTCAATACCACTCGGAAGATGATTACTGTGGCGGGTTTTATTGGAATTGTTATGATTACAAAACCATTCTTCGGAGAGTTTAATCCATGGGTTTTTTCGGCGGTAGGTGGAGCTTTTTTTGCCTCTTTGGTTGTGCTGACTGTAAAAATTTTAACTCGAACAGAACATACGGTGACAATAATGTTCTATTTTGCAGCTTTCACTACAATTTTTTCTCTAATTCCAGCAGTTATGACTTGGCAGACGCCAACAATGTTAGAATTAATTCTGATGATTCTAGCCGGCGCGTTTGGAATAGTTGGCCAAGGTATATTTACTCATGGTATTGGTCTAGGTGAGACCAGTTTTGTTATGCCATTCGACTATCTTAGGATAGTATATTCTTTTTTGTTCGGTATAATTTTATTTTCAGAGGTGCCAGGCGTTTGGAGCTTTTTCGGTACAGTAATTATTATAATTTCTAGTTTGTACTTGATTAAAAATGAATCGAAAAACCAAAATAACTAGACTAATTATTTGTTACTCGTCTGGCCAGAGTTTCCCATACGCGGTCCATTGAAAGATCGCTGTAAAACATTTCAGTGCATTTTTCTGTCTCACCATCGGTTAAATAACGTATTTTACCCAAAGGCATCGATTGAAGTTGAACAGATGCTGCTATTTGAAGGTAGACGGCCGTTAATGTGGCTTCTTTTATGGTCCTTCCGGCCACAGCACATCCATGGCCTCTCATTAAAACAACATTAGAATTCCCCATGGTTCGAGCAAGATCACGGCCCTGATCAATATTTCGGACTAAAAGGTCAGTATCTCCAAATTTATTATAAATATCCCATACGGGAATATTCTTACCTATGGCAGCACCAGTATGAATTATGGGTTGAAGTTTTGTTTCTGTCACTGTGAAAGGAATCACTGAAAGTGAATGATTATGAACAACTGATTGAACGTCTGGCCTAGCCTCCATAATTGAGCCATGTATAAATCTCTCTCCATATGGCCTTAGTGTCGATCCATCAACTGAATTGCCCTCTAAATCAAATTCCATTATATCGTCAGCACTTACTAATTCTGGACTTCGTGAACATGAGAGAAAGAACTGGTTAGGATTTTTCGGATTACGCAAACTGATATGACCAAAGGAGTCCACAACATTTTCATTCGCCAAAATATGGTTAGCTAAAACAAGCTCATCAATTTGTTCGATCATTTTAATTTGATCGTGCATGTTTACTCCTTGCTATAATTAGACTAGTTTCACGAAAATACATCACATATGGATGTATATAGGTTTACTAGTTGGTAATTTTATAACACTTAGACTAATACCGAATTGAATATGATTAAACAATCAGTTAAAAGTGTGAATGCAAACCCAAATAATAGTGCTGGTCTCTTAATACGGGATACAATGATGCACTTACAAGTCCTTGTTCGGGCAAAAATAAAAGAAGATGATTTATCGCCAGCCCAATATTTTTTACTACGCACTCTTTGGGAAACTGAAGGTTTGAGTCAACGGGAACTAAGTGATCAGGTGTGTACCACGGAGCCAACAACACAAAGTGCAATACTGCGAATGGAGAAACAAGGGTTAGTGAAGCGTGCACGTAATGAAGACGATAAACGAGCCTATCGAGTATATTTAACGAAGAAAGGGCGTAATTTAGAGAAAAAACTTGTACCCTCTATGAATGAGATTAACAAAATAATTAGTAAAGATATTAAAGGCCCAGACCGTCGTTTATTTATGAAACTTATTCGTAAAATGCGTCAAAATTTACGTGATGAGATATTTTAAGAAACGGATTAATTTAATAAGGATAGTTGAATTTATAAACTCACTCTAGATTATCAAATAAACTATCATATGACTATTCTGTTGGGCATCAATTTATATTGATCAATAAAGATTTGATTTTAGCCTGTTGCAATGTTGCGAAACGTTAAATTAATACGCGGCGTATGCACAATTTTTGTAGGTGGCAAGCGGTGAACCCAATGTGTTTGAGTTGTACCTTTCATAACGAGCAAGCTACCGTGTTCCAAAATTTTTGTAACAACTTCTTTTGTTTTTTTATTCTTGAGAGCAAATTTACGTTCCGCTCCGAGACTGATTGAGCCGATGGCACCGTTCTGTTTCAGATCTCTCTCTCCATCGCTATGCCACGCCATACCTTGGCTGCCATCATGATAGAGATTTAAAAGACAGGAATTGTATGTTTCCCCGCTTTCATGCTCCGCAATTGTTTTCAATGCCAAGAGCGTGTTCGTCCATGGTAGTGCTTTTTTTGTAATTTTAGAATAGGTATAGGTAAAAGACTTATCAGCATACCAAGCAACCTTACGTTTTGTGATAATGGTTTTGCCAAAAATGAATGCGCGGTCGGGCTCCCATGCAATTTCGCTCATTAAAATATCAAAATAATTGTTTGCACACTCATTAGGTATAATGGGGCCGTAGTAAAATACTATTCCGTCACGGGAGAGAAGGTTCTGAGTTATTTTATTCGTGTTATCAAAGAGATCCATTATTTATATGTCTCCTTAATCGTACTTTCACTCATGTGGGTCACTTTTTTATTGTCTTATCTGTTTTTTAATAAACCATAGTTCTGTTTTTATGTATTTATCGGATTGGTAGATTAATGTCCCGCAGATTCTTAGTGCTTTTATTCATTAAATCTAATTTTAAAAAATACCATTGTAAGCGCAAATTTGTAACAAACATGAAATTTGATTCTACATTTCTTCTTTACGAGTGGATCGCAACAGGCTCAAAAGATTCACCTTGCGTATTATATCTCATCAAACCAAATGACAGTCCACTAAACTTATTAACAGCGAGAAATTTTGAAATTATAGCATAGCTAATTCCGTGTATAATAATTTTAAATATTATGCATTTTATTACTTAGTTTTAGCGATTTCCCAGCCGATAATAGCAGCTTTTTTTTCAGATCCCCACATATACTGACCAATTTTCCCATTATTTTGAATTACACGATGACACGGTATGATAAACGCGATTGGGTTATTACCAATAGCTGTGCCGACTGCTCGGAATGCTCTTGGTTTACCAATGTTATGCGCAATACCGCTATAGGTCGATAGCATGCCCATAGGAATTTTCAACAAACTTTCCCAGACTTTAATCTGGAACTCTGTAGCCGCTAGGTGTAATTTAATTTGGTCTTGTTGACACCAGTCTCCTTTGAAAAAAAGAAGGGCCTCTTGTTGAAACTTATCGTTAACCTGATCATAGGAAGCTTTAGGAAAGCGAGATTTTAAACCATTGAGAGCTTTAGCTTCATTTTCCTCAAAATGGATGTGGCATATGCCTCTATGCGTTGAAGCAATAATGATTTTACCAAATTGACTATCGGCAAAGCAATAATTGATAGCTAAACTAACACCCCCGCTTTTAAATTCTCCGATAGTCATGCGTTCGATGCTTATCAATAAATCATGTAAACGGCTAGAACCCGATAATCCGTCATCATGGGCCACGTTTAATAATGTCATGCGGTTTTTTCCAATCCCTTGGCGAAGTCGAGGCTGATGTATTGGATGAATTTTTTTGGTCTAACACCAGCCCATCCAGTAAACATTCGCTGGAAGTGGAAAGGGCTGACATTCAAAGTCGCAACAATTGGATGCAAAGATGGTTCCTCTTTGAAATGAGCATTAATATACACAATTTTTTTTTCGACTTAAGCGTAATTTGATTACCGGTCTCCAATCATAATTCGCATCCTGTCTTATATTCATTTATTTCATAAAAATATAATTATGCCTTCATTAATGTAAACGATCGTCCCATTTCTTGCGTTTTAGTTACATGTTTTACAGGTTAAATATTATTATAAAGAATATTATAATTGTTCAATCAAGAAATGGCTATGGATTTTTTATCTGTAAATGTTAAAATGAATTGAGATAACTTTAAACAAAGTTTTTTTTGCTTTCTGCTTTGATCTCTTGATATTGCTCATCTCGATTAAACGTTGCATAATTTGGAATTAAAAAAAGTATATAAAATTATTGCGTATGAAGGAAATGATTATGTTAGAAGAAATGGTAAAAATTACCTCAGAAGATGGTCATATTTTTGATGCTTTTCATGCTAAACCAGAGGGTATAGAGAAAGGCGCTGTAGTTATTTTACAAGAAATTTTTGGTATGACGGAACAATTAAAAAATGTAGCTAGGTATTGGGCTAGTCAGGGCTATTGTTCTATTTTGCCAGCAATGTATGATCGCATAAAAGCGTGTACAGTTATTCCATTTTCTGATATGGAAACAGCTCAAGGAATGATGAAACAATTAGATCCAGACAAAGTTTTGTATGATATAAAATCTTCAGTTGAATATGTTGAAAATGGTCGCGGGGTCTCGTTAATAGGATTTTGTTGGGGAGGCGGGGCTGCGGCTCGCATGGCCAGTTTAATTAATATTAGAGGCGCGGTAAGTTACTATGGTACTATGCTCACCGAGAATACAGCTGGTGGAGCTAAATGCTCGACTTTATTTCATTTTGGAGAGAATGATCCTCATTCACCGACCGAAATCATAGAGCTAGTTAAAAAGAATATTCCATCTGCCGAGTTGTTCGCATACGAGGCTGGGCATGCTTTTGCAAACGATGCTAGGCCAGATTTTTATTTTGAAGCGGCTACCTTAGACGCTCGCTCACGGACGCTAAGTTTTCTTGATAATTTACATAATAGTTAATAATGATTAAAAAAATAAAACAAAGTGGGATAATAAATGCATAGGCCTTGTTTATCTTCTTGTCCCAATCCCAATATGTCAGATTATCAATTAATTGAGGGGGCATGTGATAATTTACTCACCCTAGTTATCCAATCCGTAACACTTATAAATAAAATGTTGTTGGATAACTCCCAACGGTTATCGGGATTCATCTTTTAAAATGTCGAAATCTATACCTTGCACAGTTATGAGGGGGGGAACCTCTAAGGGAGTATATTTTCTAAAATCAGACTTGCCCAGTGACCCGAATGATCGAGATAGGGTGTTACTGGGTATAATGGGTTCGCCTGACCATCGTCAAATTGATGGAATTGGTGGGGCAAATTCGCTAACCAGTAAGATCGCAATTATCAATAAATCTGATAAGAATGGTGTAGACGTTGACTACCTTTTTGGACAAGTTGATGTGGAACGACCTATTGTAAGCTATGTTCAAAACTGCGGGAATATACTGGCTGGAGTGGGGCAATTCGCCATAGAGAAAGGTTTGGTTGCGGCCATTGATCCAGTTACAAAAATAGTTGTTAATATGGTAAATAGTAACGATAACGCAATTGTTACCGTGAGTACGCCTGAGAAAATTATAAATTATGAGGGCGATACCTCCATTGATGGCGTGCCTGGCACGGCCGCCGCAGTCCCTCTTAATTTTCTTAATACTGCCGGTTCGGTCTGCGGTTCATTGTTTCCTACAGGTAATAGGAAAGATGTGTCTGATGATATTACGTTAACGTGTATTGATAATGGAATGCCGTTAGTAATTATGAGGGCATCCGACTTTAATTTAATAGGAACCGAGACAGTAGATGAACTTGAGTTGAACAAGAGCTTAAAACGGCGTCTTGAACGAGTAAGATTAGATATTGGCCCGCGAATGAATCTTGGAGATGTTGAACAAAAGTCAGTCCCTAAAATGACTCTTGTATCACCCCCTAAAAATGGAGGTTTAATTTCAACTAGATCGTTTATCCCACATGCGTGCCACTCATCAATTGGTGTTTTCGCTGCCGTTACTGTGGCGACCGCTAGTTTAATACCAGGAACATTAGCCGCAGAAATGATGGATGAAACTGTCACTACTAATGATGAATTATTTGTTGAGCACCCATCGGGAGCTATGGGTGTGCGTATTAAGGTTGAAATAAATGGAGAAAATATAGTTTTAAGAGAATCCGGATTTCTTCGAACTGCACGAAAGATCTTTGAAGGTTCCGTTTTTATAAAATAGGAGAAGTTTATATGCCAAGAGGTATCGTTGATATTGATGGAATTAACTCGCCGGAAATGCTCGCCATAAAGAATAAAAAGACACCAAACGATATTCCGTTCAATATTACGAAGATAGGTCACGTTGTTTTACGATGTCAAAACATCGAGAAATCAGTTAAATTTTATACTGAGATTCTTGGATTTAGGGTGTCTGACGTATATCCCCATAGTATGGTAGAAGGTAAGATGGTTTTTATGCGGTGTAACAACGATCACCATGGCGTTGCTCTCGTGGGTGGCATATCAAAATCCTCTGAGAATATTGAGCTGCATCACATGGCTTTTGAAGTTGATTCTATCGATGAGGTCGTGCACGCTAGAGATTATTTAATAAAAAATAATATTGAGATTCAATTTGAAGGTCGCCGTAGAGCAGGGGTACAAGTTGCGGTTGAATTTTTGGATCCTGATGGTCATTGGTTGGAAATATTCTGGGGATTGGATCAAGTAGATCCAGATGCTTCAGCCCGACCGCCAGAGCAATGGGCCGAAGAGTTTTCTTTGGAAGATGCGATTGATAATGCTCCAATCGGCCAAGATACTATGTTGAGGGATAGCGCTCTTAGAAAAAATACGAAAAAAGAATAATGTTTTGAAACTCATTGATTGTTTAGAATAAGTTCTAAAAAGAATTAAATCAAATAAATATACAGTCTCTGTTGGGCGCTAATCGATTTTACTTTTACTTTTTTTGAGTTGTTTAATGAATATTTTTTCAGGGTTTTCTGATGTAAACTCTTTATATAGTGTTTGCTGAGTTTCTATTCGTTGCGCTTCGATGATGGGCCGAATGTTTTCCCACATGCTTTAGTCCCATGCATAATCAAGATATGATCCAAAATAAACGAGGTCTGGCAATCTTTTTAACAATATTCGCCGGATGCGTTTTAGGAATAATGGATGCACTCAGTAAACAATTGATAGGGTCTTTTGAAGTAATTCAAGTGTTGTGGAGTAGATATTTCTTTCACTCAGTCATTGTTTTTGTATATCTAATCCTATTTTGTTCAAGGTCAGTTTTTATAAGTAAAAAACCAAAAATTCAAATTCAAAGGTCACTCGCGTTATTTGTTGCTACGATTGCAATGTATGTCTCATTAGATTACCTGCCATTAGCAGATGCAGCCTCTGTCCAATTTGCTGCGCCAGTTCTTGTAACGCTAATTTCTGGAATTTTTCTCGGCGAAAAAATAGGGAAAAGAAGGTATATTGCTGTTATTTTTGCATTTTGTGGCGTGTTAATTATCGTCCAACCAGGTTTAGAGTTTCGTTGGGCTCTATGCTATTACCGTTGATTGCTGCTTTTATGCTAGCTATATTTTTAATTCAGACGCGAGTCCTTCGATCATTTGATAACGCTTATACAACATTATTTTACTCAACATTAATAGGAGCGATTGTATTTATTATTGTTATTCCCTTTTTTTGGCGACAACCAACCTCAGAAGAATGGTTTTTTATGGTAGCTCAGGGTAGCCTTGGTGCAATAGGTCACTTGGCGATTATAAAAGCTTTGAAATACTCTACAGCATCATTTTTAGCCCCTTTTCTCTATTCTCAACTTCTGATCGCGATAATTCTTAGTGTTATGTATTTAGGTGATCCGGTTACCATTATGATGTGCCTCGGAGCATTTCTTATTGTGGCTAGTGGAATATACATATGGTATCGAGAAGTGTTTTTGATTAATGTCGGATCATTCTAATTTGTTATATTTTTAAATAAGCATGAATCAATATTTTGGGGAGCTATTATTGACTTATTTGATTACTGGCTGTTTATTAAAAAGCAACGAGTTTAGGGAGTGGCTACACTAGTTGATTATTTTCTTATATTTTTGAAGGAGCAACTGAAATGGCAGGTCAAATAATTGAATATTCTACACGAAATAATGAAACTTTTAGTGGTTATTTATCAAAACCAAATGAGGAGGGATCATTCCCTGGCATTTTGCTAATCACTGCAATTTTTGGCGTGGATGACGAGATGAAAGAGTTAGCTGATGCTTGGGCCAATGATGGCTTTATTGTATCAGTGCCTGATATATTTTGGCGTCAAGTGCCAGGACCAACTGCAGATATTGAAGTTGCGAAGGGGCGAATGAATGATTTTGATCCAGATCAAGGAATGAGAGATATTGAGGATTTAATTGCAAATCTGAGAAATAATAAAGAGTGCAATGGTAAAGTTGGTGTTCTTGGCTTCTGTTTTGGTGGACGTTACGTCCACCTCAGTGCGGCACGTTTAGATATTAATGGTGGGGCGTCTTTTCATGGTGCTTTTATAGGTAAACATTTAGATGAAACATCTAATATTAAATGCCCTGTTAGTCATCACTTTGGTGGGGATGATCCAGTGGTGCCTATGGAAGAGGTGAATGCCATTAGAGAGGCTTATGGCAAACTCTCTAATTCGGATATTGGAGTTTATTCAGGCGTTGGTCATAACTTTGGAATGCCTTACAAACAGGGTTACGATGCGAATGCAGCTCGCGTATCTAGGGCAGCGGCTCTTAAGGTATTTCGGTCTATGTAAAATTAAGGAATTTTATTTTTTTGTGACCGATCGGGTCAACTATAATTGGTTTGCTCGGTCAAGAAAATTGCGAGCCCATCATGAAGAAAGTTTTTTGGGTGTAGGAATGTTTATTTCTTAATGAAGGAATATAGGTAATTTTCCTGCAGGTATTTAATAATCGTTACCTTAATTTTTTAAATAATGAGGCGTTGTAGAATGAAACCAGGCAAAAGTCTAAAATTTCTGTTTGATGGGAAAGATGAAAGAGAAATT
>JADHRD010000099.1 GCA_016777585.1 Rhodospirillales bacterium
AGACTATTTAGCAGCCATCCAGCAATCGACTGCTGTGAATATAAGAGAGCTAACAAATGCTTTAAAGACTTTGATCAATAATCCAGAACAGCGCCACCAAATGGGTCAAACGGCAAAAGAACGCGCCAAAAGCGTTTTTGACTGGGTAAAAATTATACCGGCTTATGAAGAACTTTGGTCTGAGCTCGACAAGCGACGAAACTCAGAAAAACCTCAGCAACTTACACAAAGAAAACAAAATTTTCACCCGTCTCATCTAGATCCATTTTCTTTATTTATGGAATTTCCAACTTCAGAACTCTCAAGAACTGATCATATTCACCTCGAAGTCAAAAATTGGGATGAAATTATTAAACTACTTAAATTAAAAATTTGCTTGGTTTATCCAGAGTCACTTCTTAACTTTGAGGGAATCTCTCAGTTAATCTTAAAACTTGAGGAATATCCCTGTCAGACTGTAAAGAATATTTTAGATAGCATGCCCAGAACTAACGAAAAAAAAATACTGAGGACCATTGTTTGGTTAATAAAAATAGGAGTTTGCAGTCATAATGGCTAAAGTTTGAAAACAGAGATTCAACAGGTGCTATTATGAAATAAATAACTGGCAAATATTCTGGCTTTCAACTAAGGTCAATTTAAGGTTTGGGCCAATGATTACAGGAGACAAAATATGTTTATTCAAACAGAGGCAATGCCCGATCCGGCGCGAATGAAATTTTTTCCAGGCCAAAAAGTTCTATCGGCTGGAAATGCAGAATTTCTTAACGATGAGGCTGCGGAACGCTCACCACTTGCAGCCAGAATATTTCAGATAGCGGGTATCGTTAACGTACTTCTGTATGAGGAGTTCATAACAATAGTTAAGGATAGCGAAACAGAGTGGCAAATGTTAAAGCCAATGGTCCTCGGAGCCATAATGGATCATTACCAGTCAGGAGATCCTATAATAAATGTTAACAATAATGTTGATATCGAATTTGAAACCAAGTTAGAGAAATTTTTAGCCCCCATACCTGAGAACAATGAAGCCGTAGCAAAAATTGAAGAATTAATGAGCAACAGAGTCGCTCCTGCCGCAGAACAGATGGGGGGTTCCGTCAACTTTAAGGGCTTCGTTGATGGAATAATTTATGTCGAATTTATAGGACCAACGCTGGGTCTGGTTGGAGGCATGACAAACATATTCAGCCACTATATACCAGAGGTTAAAGCAGTAAAAGACTATAGAGAAGCAATCCCAAAACCTGGATTAGAAACGCCAGAGGGCCAAAAAATAAGGCAGGTTCTTGACGAGCGTATTAATCCATCAATAGCTAGTCATGGTGGACATATATCACTTATTGATGTGAAAGATGACAGAGCCTATGTTAGGCTTGAAGGTGGCTGTCAAGGGTGTGGAATGGCAGACGTAACGTTAAAACAAGGGGTGGAAGTTGAAATAAAAAACGCTGTGCCCGAAATTATTGCAGTGTTAGATGTAACTGACCATGCTGGCGGTTCAAATCCTTATTATTCTGCTGGAAAAGGTGGCGCACCGGCAAAATAAAAATGAAGGTACTTTTAATTTCAACTTACGACTTGGGACACCAACCATTTAGTTTGGCATCACCTGCGGCAACATTATCTAATGCAGGTATTAGTGTTACATGTAACGACCTAGCGGTTGATACATTAAATGAAAGCGCCGCTATAAATGCAGATATGATCGGACTTTACTTGCAAATGCATACAGCGACAAGATTATCTGTCGCTCTGCTCCCAAAGTTAAAGCAACTAAATTCCCATGCTCACATTTCGTTTTATGGCCTATATGCCCCGTTGAATGCTGACTATTTGAGAACAATTGGTGGTGATAGTTTTATAGGAGGAGAATTTGAAGATGGGTTATTAAAAGTATGTAATACATTATTAAATAATAATTCTGCATCAAAATTTAATTTAATTTCCACTAAAAAACAGAATTTTATTCAGCCGTTAAGGAATGGGCTACCAAATTTAGATAAGTATGCACATCTGATAATGTCAGATAACTCTAAAAAAGTTGTTGGTTATACTGAAACCAGTAGGGGCTGTAAGCATAAGTGTCGCCATTGTCCTATAGTCCCTGTTTACCATGGACGTTTTAGGGTTATCCCACAGGATCTAGTGTTGGCGGACATTAGACAGCAAATAGAGAAAGGAGCGCAACATATTAGTTTTGGTGATCCAGATTTTTTTAACGGTCCCGGTCATGCTACTGATATTTTAGTAAAATTTCGTAATGAATTTCCAAAAATTACTTTTGATGCCACCATAAAAATTGAACATATACTCAAACATAAAGATTTACTACCTATGTTAAAAGAAGCTGGTTGTTTATTTATAACAACAGCTGTCGAATCAGTGGAAGAGAGTATTCTTGACCATTTAAATAAAGGACATACGCGTTCTGACTTCGTACTAGCTACAAGAATAGCCCAAGAAATAGGTATAACGCTCTCTCCTACCTTCGTTCCCTTTACTCCATGGACGACAACTGATGGTTTTATTGATTTATTAAATACAATTGCAGAACTGAATTTAATAGAAAATGTTGCACCGATTCAACTGGCAATCCGTCTCCTCATTCCAAATGAATCGTACTTGCTAAAACTCCCTCAAATAAAACCTTACTTGAAAGAATATGATCAAGAAGCCCTCAGCTATCGTTGGCAAAATAAAAACCACAGTGTTGAAAAACTATGTTCAGTTGTTCAAAATATAGTCGAAACAGGTGCCCAAAAAAAACATTCACGAATAAAAATCTTTAAAACAATTTATAGGGCAGCACTGGAATCAAAAGGTTCAAGGCAAACTAGCATACCCCATATTAAAGAGCAGAGCGGATTTAAAATTCCGAGCATGAGCGAGCCTTGGTTCTGCTGCGCCGAGCCAACAAAAGAACAACTCGCTCGTCTCTAATGCCACGCCTACTTTTACTTATTCCATCAACATCATATAGGGTGAGTGATTTTGTATCATCCGCTCACCGTCTGGGTGTCGATGTGACCGTTGGTTCAAATGAAGCTCAAGTTTTAGAATCCATTTCAAATGGCGGGACTATCTCAATTGATTTTAAAGAAACAAAATTAGCGATCTCTACCATCGAGAAATTTAATAAAAAATACCCTGTTAACGCTATTGTAGCAGTCGATGATATGACAGGTATTATTGCTGCCAAAGCATCAAAAAGATTAGGCTTGCTCCATAACAGTCCAGAGACAATTAGACTTACCGGGAACAAACTATTGTTGAGGCAAAAATTATATCAAAATGATCTACCTTCGCCAACATTTCAGAAAATAAAGCTGCATGATAACCCGAGAGCTTTATCTTCGAAGTTAAATTATCCATGTGTTTTAAAACCCCTTAACCTCTCAGCTAGTCAGGGTGTAATTCGAGCAAATAATACTCAAGAATTTATAGTAGCCTTTAAAAAAATAAAAAAGATTTTACTAAATCTAAAAATGAAATATGAAACTAAAATTTTACCAGAAATATTAATCGAAGAATATATAGAAGGTGAAGAGGTTGCGCTTGAGGGAGTAATGATAAATGGCAAACTTACGACATTGGCTATTTTCGATAAGCCTGACCCTCTCGAGGGTCCCTATTTCGAAGAAACAATTTATGTAACACCATCTCGAAAGTCCGAGGAAACCCAGTATTTAATTAAAAATATGGCAGAGCAGGCTGCCAATGCCATTGGCTTAAAAGAAGGTCCTGTGCATATCGAATTACGCATCCCCCCTAAAAAAGAGAGTACAAACGATAAAGGACCGTGTGTTATTGAAATAGCAGCTCGTTCTATTGGAGGTCTGTGCTCTAGAAGCCTCGAGTTTATCGATGGTTTAACACTTGAAGACATTATACTTAATCATGCACTGGGTAAACCAATATTGCCCGAGCGTGAAAAACTATCATCTGGTGTAATGATGATACCTATTCCTAAAGCAGGAGTATTAGAACGCGTCGATGGTATACTTGAGGCTCAAGCCACCAAAGGCGTTAAGGACCTGACAATTACTATTCCTATCGGCTCCAACGTTCTACCTTTGCCAGAAGGAAATAAATATTTAGGTTTTATATTTGCTAAAGATAAAACACCACAACTAGTCGAGCATATTTTAAGAGAGGCATTTTCCAGATTAAGGTTTATAATCAATTAGATTCACAAATCTTTGCAAAAGCATCTACAGCCTCAATAACACCAGCCTTATCAACATCCAGATGCGTCACTGCACGCATATAGTTTTTATTGATCGCACCAATACGAATACCCTGCTGCTGGAGTTTAGCAGATATTTGAGTAGCTGTTAATTTCGCTTTCTCTACGTTAATCAGCAGAATATTTGTATCAACTGTTTTCTCTGAAATATTAATACCTGAAATTTGCGCTAGTCCTTTTGCAAGAATTCCGGCATTCGCATGATCAACTTCCAATCGATCAATGTTATGGTCTAATGCATAAATACCTGCTGCTGCTAATATACCGGACTGCCGCATAGAACCTCCGAGGCGCTGTTTCCATGGCCAAGCCTCCCTAATAAATTCTTTGGTACCCGCCAGCACACCGCCAACCGGGCAACCAAGACCCTTAGAAAGATCTATCCATACAGTATCTACTGTCGACGAAAAATTAGCTGCCGAAGTGCCGGAAGCGACAACCGCATTTAAGAGCCTGGCACCATCCATGTGCATGATAATATTATTCTCTCTCGCCAAGCCGTGTATTGACTGTAACAGTTTCAAGGGCCAAACGGTACCGCCACCAAGATTAGCCGTCTGCTCAATCGCAATCATTCTTGAGGTTGGGGAATGCCTAAAATCGGACCTGATCGCTTCCTTCGCTTGATCGACGGTATAAACTCCGTTAATCCCATCTAATGGTTTTATCATAGCCCGAGCTATAACTGCAGCTCCAGCGGCCTCAAAATTAATTATGTGGGCAGTTTTATCAGCTATAATTTCATCACCAGGTTTGCAATGCACTGCCATTGCAATTTGATTGCACATTGTACCAGACGGAACAAATAAAGCAGCCTCCTTTCCAAGAAGGTGAGCGACTTTATCTTCTAGTGTACGAGTTGTGGGGTCCTCACCGGCTTGTTCGTCTCCTACATCCGCTGAAACCATTGCATTCAGCATTGCTTTAGAGGGTCTAGTCTTGGTATCACTAAATAAATCTATTTTTATTTTCATTAATTATTTTTCCTCAGCATTTTTTAAATTTTATTATTTTGCTTACAGAGCATTTTAATAACAAAATGTTGCAACTTATAACAAGCAACACTTAACTGGGATCTGAATTCGCCCAAAATTTATTTAAGTGCAGGAAAGATGAATTCTCTCGCAAACTATTCTCAAATTTATTTTAAATTAATTAGTTATCATATATTTAGCTTATCATCGAATCTGGCAAATTACTAAAAATAACATTTATTATTTCTAGGATCTTAGCTTTCTTTAGTTCTCCAGCCAAAATTCAATAATAAATTAAGGTTAAAAAATCAAAATATTTTAGAGACTATAATATTAAATTTTATACTTTGCTCAAAGCTGATTTAATTTTTAACAAAATTAAAAAGTGATTTCCTGATAAACCTCAGAGGGCTATACTAAAACAGTTTATTATTTCTTCCCGTCTTAATGGAGATATCAGATGATTGTAGAACAAATCTGGACCGGTAATGATTTTCGTAATTTCAACTATTTAATTGCTTGCCCAGAAACAGGCGAAGCCATCGCGGTTGATCCGCTTGACGCTGAAAAATGTTTAGGGGTAGCGAAAAGCAAAGGTTGGGATATTACTCAGATACTTAATACCCATCACCACCACGATCACATTGGCGGGAATGACGCAGTCGTAAAGCAAACAGGTGCAAAGGTGTTAGCGCACTCTGGCGCAAGTAGCCAAATACCAGGAATGGATATTGGCCTAAAAGCTGGTGATTTAGTTAAATTAGGAAATTCCGTTGAATTGCAAGTCATGGACACACCCGGCCACACGATGAGTCACGTTTGCCTTAAATCACTCACAGATATTCCTGCTCTTTTTGCCGGTGATACTTTATTCAATGCCGGAGCTGGCAATTGCAAAGGTGGAGGTCATCCGGATGAACTCTATAATACCTTCAACAATCAACTAGCTCAATTACCTGATAATACTCTTATTTATCCGGGCCATGACTATATAATAAACAATCTCGAATTTACACTCGATAGGGAACCAGAGAATAATCGGGCGAGAGCGTTATTGATAGAACTAGAAAATCACGATCCAAATCAAGCCATTATTACTAATATTGGTCTTGAAAGAGAGATTAATACCTTTCTTCGTTTAAATAACGATAACATCATTAGTAAATTACGTGAGAGGTTTTCAGATTTACCAGAGATATTAGACGAAAAAACAGTTTTTATTAAACTCAGAGAGCTCAGAAATACTTGGTAACGGGAAAAATTCTATTGGATTTAAAGGTTCATTATTTAACCGAAATAACTTTATTAAACTCAGAAATAAAAAACTTTTCAAATTCTTTAATAACTTCAATATTCTCAAACAAAATATGTTTATTTTTCAAAATTTTTCCTTTGATTTCCTCTCTGAAATGCTGATTATTTGCTAATTTAATAGCAATTTGAATATATTGCTCAATATTATAAGCGATACAGTCATCAATGCCCATTGCTCTATACATTCCTGCTGTCACACGGCCCCGCATTAAAGATGATTCCAGCGTCACTATCGGTTTTCCAAGAGCAAACGACTCCAAAGAGGTATTGCCACCACTGAAATACGGCGTATCCAAAACAATATCCGCCGCTGACTGCAACGATATAAAATCTTCAGGGCTCTGCCTTGAGATCACAATTATGCGATCCATTGCGTCCGGTATAGTTTTAGACCAACGTTTATTTAACTTATTTGTCCACTCATTAACGACGCCGCCGAGGACAACAATTTTAGCTGAAGGGAGCTGCCTTAAAATTGTAGCAAAAATAAAATCAATATCAGGATGGTATTTAATAATATTTTGTGGACATAAATAAAGTAGGCATGATGAAGAAAGGCCAAATTCCCTGCGTTTTTTCATCTTTTTAGGAATCTGAATAGGTAAATAAAAAGTCGGCAATGTATTTAATTTATATAATTTTTCGCTATAGTGCTTAGATCCAGTGGTTGGTTCAGTTAAAACACTTGAAATAAAAAAATCAATATTTGGAATTCCGGTGGTGTCGGGATGCCCCCAAGTAACACACTGAATATGCGCCAATCTAGAAAACGCCAGAAAATACGTTCGAATATCCATCCCGATATCTGGATAAAACAAAATATCCAAAGTTTCAGATGCTATAGTGCTCTGAGAGTCAAATGTGTTGTCCGGTAATTGGACTAATTTGTTAGCAGATTCGCAGATCTTTCGAGAGATTAAATCATTTTCGATATCAAGCTCATCTGTTATAAAGATAATTACTTCAAATTTCTTTCGGGATATCGAAGAAATTAATCCCTGCATCAATTTTCCAACTGAGTGTTTCCTGAAGTAGGCAGATAAAAATCCAATTTTAATCTTTTTTGGCCTGGTTATAATATTTTTACAATGAGGGGCAATAAAATTAAGTTTTGGGCACGCTTTTAGCAACAAACCAGCAATCTTTTTTTGCGTTGAACGATTTAATTCTCCCTGGTACGCTAAAAAAAAGTTGGTTGATGCAATTTCTAG
>JADHRD010000100.1 GCA_016777585.1 Rhodospirillales bacterium
TGTTTGAGGGGAATCTGATTTATCCTCATCTGTTAATATTGTCCTAATAGAGGACAATATTTCATCCATGGAAGGTTCTTCTTTTTCACTTTCTTCAGACATTTTGCTATCATGGATCCAAATAGTTAACAAACTTATACCAATTCAGGCATAAACCTATTTTTTTTTATATTATTGTACAATCAGCAAATAATAAACGCAATTTTTAGCCAACTTAATCATCTATATTCTAAATATATGAATTTGATACCCTAACTTTACTTTGCAGTTTGTCCTGAACTACTTAGACCAAACCACTTAGAACGCACCTCATTATAATGGCTCATAGGATTATATCGCTTCACTGGCAAAGCTAAGCTTTTCGCTGTTAATTGCCCTACAGCTTCGCGAAGTTGAAAACTAGCAACTACTTGTTCTTTGTTAGCCCCGATAAGGCTAATTTTTGCATCTAGCAACTCTTGTTCTGCATCTAACACGTCTAAAACAGTCCTAGAACCAACTGCCGCCTCCCTCTGTACCCCTTCTAGCGCTATTTCAGCAGATTCAATTTGAGCAGTGAAAGATCTAATTCTAGCCTCAGCAGAATTTAGGGACTCCCATGCTTTGGCTGAAGCTTCGCGTACATTACGCTCAGCCTCCTCTAATTTTAATGAGCTCTCTCTTGCACTCTGCTTTGCTGCCCTCAATTTTGAGTAAACCGCGCCCTTCTGATAAAGTGGCATTGTTAAATTTAAAGTTATTTTCCCAGTTGTTTTCTGATCATCATTACCAGCAAGTTCCCAAGCTCTTGCCAGATTTCCCACTAAATTAACCGTTGGAAGCAATTCGCCCTCCACAGTTTTAATGTTTTTCCGCGCCGATAATTCCAAATGTCTTTGTGAAACAACGTCAGGATGATTATTCAATGCTACTCTTATAATTTCTTCCAATCGCTTGAACTGTTGAGTAATTTTACTGGGCTGACTTAGTTTACCTGGAACTTCGCCTATAACTTTGACATAATTTGCTCGTGCATTATTCAAGTTGCCTTCAGACTGAATACGGTCTGCTGCTGCGCCAGCCACACGAGCCTCGGCCTGGCTCACGTCAGTTCTCGTAATTTCTCCAACCCTGAATCGATCCTGAGTAGCTTGAAGTTGCCTTTTTAAAACCTGCTCATTTTTTGTTTCCAAATCTAGTTTAGCCTGATTTTCCAATACATTCATGTAAGATGTCACAGCACTCAAAAGTACATCTTGTTCCTTAGCCAACAAAGCAGCTCTCGATGCTTTTACAGCTAACTCGGCCTTTGCAACATCATTAATTGTTCTAAAACCACGGTATAATGGCTGGGTAACGGTTAGAGATGTATTCCGCGGGGTGTCAATTTGATCACGATCACCATTTGGAGAACGGGTATTCAGGTGTGTCATTGACCGTGCAACATCCGCAGACATCGCTAGATTGGGTCGATAATTAGAAAGAGCCTGGGGAACGCCCTCATCGGTTGAGCGTAGATTAGCTCGCACCGCATGCAGTCCAGGGTTGTTACTATAAGCGGACGCCAGAGCATCCTGCAGTGACTGGGCAAGCCCTGTATTACCATACAAACCGGAACACAAACCCGATCCTATAATTACAACCATCAGAGTGAATTTCTTCATGCTTTTTTTATCCTATTGCCTTTTGTTTCATACTTTTACTAAGCTTGAACGTCCCAGAAGTTTAATTCCGTCGGCTTAAAAGCATTACATCACTATAATTAACTAGTATCTGGCATTAAAGTTCATCGAAGTCATAAAATAAACTAAAACACTGATCAAATCAATGTATTGAGCAACGATTCGCGCTCAAAAAGCAAGATAAAATTTTAAAATTTAAAAACTTTATCTTTGTTAAAACTTTTAATTTTAGGAGTATTTACTTCAAAAACTTCTTTTTCCACTAATTTCCCATTATACTTAGTTAATATAGTAGCTTTAGTCGTTGGATATGAAACCCCCTCTGAAGCTAATATCATGGTTATAATCCTGCCACCTTCTACCAACTGATTTACCAAATTGATTGGAATCTCCTCAACAGCCCCGCAAATTATTATAATATTGAAAGGTGCCTGTTTTTTACAACCATTTACCAAATCCGTTTTGAAAACTAATACATTATCAATGCCTAATTCAATAAATAAGGCTTCAGCTTTGTCACAAACCTCTGGCTGGTCTTCAACGAGAACTACAGCTTTAGACATGTTAGATAATATTGCTGCTGCGTATCCCGTTCCACAACCAATTACCTGAACTAAATCATCAGAAGAGACGTTCGCTTCTTGAATTAACCTAGCGAGAACCATTGGGGCCACGATATGCCTACCATTAGCAACTTGTATGGCGGTATCAACGTATGCGATTTCTGTCAAACTTTCTGGCACGAATCTCTCGCGTGGAAGCACAGTCATTGCAGAGATAATATTATTATTTGTTACATGATTTGTCCTGATTTGATTATCAACCATATTTTGCCGAGCCAACTGGTAATTCATAACAAATTCCTTCATAAACGAGTGACATGCAATTCTAGAAAATTAATAATTTGAGTAATATGTAATAAGTTCACGCATGTTTTTCAATTTTGTTGTTTATTACTAATTTGCATTAAATGCCAGAATTTTTAAAATCTAATCAAAAAGATTCTGATCTTGAAACAAGAATATAATAAATTTTATTTGGAACCTACAGAATGGTTGCTTGACCACTGTTTATGTAATGTTTAGTTTTTCCCAAATTGTCAAATGTCGATAACAATTGCATTGGTGAAAAAGTTAAATTATATAGTCATTAGAGATATATAAAATGACCTTCACCACTTTAAGGCGCGGTGGCGGAGTGGCTACGCAGAGGCCTGCAAAGCCTTGAACACCGGTTCGATTCCGGTCCGCGCCTCCATCTAGATTATTTAAATAATCGGGATGTTGTTCGGGAGTAGCTCAGTGGTAGAGCAGGTGGCTGTTAACCACCTTGTCGGGGGTTCGAATCCCTCCTCCCGAGCCAATAAAATCAATGGATTAGATGTTTATTCATCTAGCCCATTTTTTATTTAGGTGCCACATAGGTACCAGAATTGCATGAATTGGACATCCCTGATACCTTTTTGATTTGCCAGTATATTCCCAATTTCTTGAAATTTTGTTGGGAGGTTATTCAAAACTGCTCTCAAATCCACGAAATCTTGTCTAATCCACCCCAATCTATCCTACCCACTCTCACGGCGGCACACCGATTCTCCGGGGTGTCTCGCCGTTTCAATAGGGGGCTACGCGCGCGAATGGGCTATTTTTCCCCTGTCAACTTTGGCCCGCGCGCGTGAGTGTTACCTTTTGCATCCCCAATAATTAGCTTACGCGCGTGAGACTTGTGTTTGGTGTCCATGAAAATTAGGCTTGAGGCCATATAACCTGGATGTCTGCTTTCGGGCGTAAAGCAGACTCTATTGAGAGGGTGACGAATAGTCCGCAATTAGCCAGAAGCGGACATTGAGTGCTGTCAGACGAAGGCGAACTCGTCTCAGTGTGGCATTGATAAGCCAATTTTATGCAGCACAAAGTTGCTGCCACTCAATAAGAGTAGCTTCACGTTGAACTTTAAATGTAACCCTAGAATTTAGATGACGTTCCTTGTTGAAATGATTGAAAACTGAAGCGTGGATCGAGACGAATTTCTGTAACCTGACATCCACCATGACAGTAAGGCAGATAATCTAGGGTGACGTCTTGAAATAACGAAAGGGATTGGGATTTTTTATCCATAAACTCTATGGATGTAGTCGATCGACGTCAAAGTAGGTTTTCCTCTGACAGTGCTATGCAGTGGCTTGAAAATTCCACTAAGTGCCACAGTACGTCTGATGAACGATTTCATTTGATTTTGGCGGCAATTTGAAAGACATAAAATCTTTATTATCCTCAAACGGATTGCTTAATGCTAAGAGCAAGTCTTGAAAGAGTTTAAAATCATTATCGCCAACAGCCGATTGTATAACATTTTCGATAAGATGATTTCGCGGAATAAATACTGGATTAATGCTCTTCATTGATCGTATGATTTCATTCGGATCAATAGATCCTAATTGTAACCTGTCTCTCCAGCGTCTAACCCAGTCTTCAAACTCAATAGCATTTGAGAACTTATCTGAAAGTTCAGTAATATCGGATGATGTTTTAACCGCACTGCATAAACCTCTCATTACCAATGTATAATCAACTCCAAAACGTTGCATTAAATCCAACAATTCATCAATTATACTCTTATCCTTTGGTTTATTGGACAAAAACCCGAACTTACGCCTCATACCTCCTAAATAATAATCATCATAAACCCCATCAAAGGTCTCAATAATATCTGTAGCGAGCGCAATAGCTTTTTTTTCATCTGGGTGTAATAATGGCAAAATACATTCGGCTAATCTCGCTAGATTCCATTGAGCTATTTTGGCTTGGTTTCCAAAGGCATATCTACCCATCGAGTCGATCGAACTGAAAACAGCATCTGGATTATAGTTATCAAGAAAAGCACAGGGACCATAATCAATAGTCTCACCGCTTATAGCCATATTATCGGTATTCATTACACCATGGATAAATCCTAAGTGCATCCAACTGGCAATTAAGGAAGCTTGACGATCGCAAATCTGACGTAATAATTCAAGGTAAGGATTCTTGGCTTTTCGTGCATCAGGATATAACCGATTAATAGCGTAATCAGCCAATAGTTTAATTGCATTAAAATCATTTTTTGCAAGGTAGTACTGAAAAGTTCCTACTCGAATGTGAGAGGATGCTACGCGCGTCAATATAGCCCCAGGCTCAACGGTTTCTCTAAAAACATTCTCACCTGTCGTGACAGCAGCCAATGATCGACTAGTAGCAACACCCAATGCATGCATTGACTCGCTCAAAATATACTCTCTAATTACTGGACCAAGAGCTGCACGACCATCACCATTTCTTGAAAATAGCGTAGGTCCTGACCCTTTTAACTGAATGTCCCATCGCGCATTGTTAGCGTCCAAGACCTCACCCAAAAGGACTGCGCGACCATCACCAAGCTGAGGAACAAAATTACCAAATTGATGCCCAGCATAAGCCAAAGCTATTGGATCCGAACCATCTAAAATAATATTACCTGAAAATATTTTAGCTACCTTTTCCGGCTCAGTTAAATCAAGTTTCAGATTTAACTCCTCTATAAGTTTATGGTTACAACAAATTAAAGTTGGATTAGCCACTGAAACCGGCCTGGTCCTCCTAAAGAAGTGCTCTGGCAAATTCGAATAGGTGTTTTCAAACTGCATAAATTAAAGTCCCTTAAATTGTTTAGAGTAATACTTCTGCCTAATTTACCAAATGCACCGTGTGACAAAACATAAATTCTAGCTAGTAAGAATGGGGATAGATTCAACAACAAATATTTTTATTTCCCTCGAGCAAATTCGCGTTTACGGCGATATAGCCAAGTTCTTACAAGCTTGCGCGAAAAAGGCACATCTAGCGAGATCAATAAGAAGCCCACGGGGATCATCCAGAACCCTAATATCGGCAAGAAACCAAAAATCCCGCCAATGACGAATAATAATCCAAAGATAGTTCTCAGGCCAGGCAGGACTTTTCTAGAGCCACAATAATTGGCATTTCTCAACATCTTTAAAATGAAACCAAACCATCTCAAACGCCGCGAAATTCTATCCATTAAAGCTCAAATACATTACCGGTTAGACTGGAATTAATTAAAGTTTATATTGAGTAGCATATTAAATTCAAGCATTAAAATTTCTAATTCACTATCAAATTAATATGGTAACAAATATTATTAATAATATCTGTAAAATATCCATAAAAAAACACGATGGATCTTAAAAAAATATATTCTTTAACGTTCCTGTATGTTAAGTAAGCTATATTAAAAATTATTCTCTAACAATTTAAGAACATGTGATTTTTTAAAAATGGGTAAAAATAATGACAATGCATTATGCTGAAAAAAAATTAAGGTCATTCACGTGTTTCTTGAGTACAATTCTAATAATTCTAACGGTATTATGTCCCGTAACGGGAAACAGCAATGAATTAAACGAGCAACAACTCACTAACAAACTATTTGGTGCAGTATTAATTAATAATATTTCTGATGTTAGATTGTTAATTACACAGGGCGCTGATATCAACGCAACCAATCAGGAGGGCCTAACGCCGGCCGGATTGGCCATTGAAAGAGGGTTTTACGGAATTGCGCATTATATTGTAGGCATACGAAATCAAAATCTAATGAAAAGTAAAGCCGAATTACCGTTGAACAAACGACGATCAAAGTCAAAACTCGAGAAAAATGAGATTAGTAAAATTAGAGATAGCAAATTATTGGAGGGCGTAAATATTGAGCAAACCCGAAAAAAAAATACAGTCCCAGTTTGGCCGGAGGGAAAACTGAACCCCTTTTCGCCGACAATACAAACCCAATCACCAATCATCACAAACGATGATCGATCAAAAAAAAAAGAGGTAGTAAATCCACAGAAAATTAAAAATGGAGTTATTGCGGGAAACTCTGGTCCATTAAAAATATCAAATATGGCAATTCCTCAAAATAAAAAAAAACCTACACCCCTGAGACCAATAGAATCCAAAGCGAATCTCGAAACAAACATTTTAGATACTATTTTTGGTAAAGAGAATCTCTCCAAAAGTAGTGAGGGTGCTAAAAACTCAAAAAAGCTATCGAGAAATGACGTAGACGACATACCACTTAAAAGGGGGAAAGATCTAAAAAATAAAAGTTGGTGGGATAGTATCACCAATATTTTTTAATTCATACGAAACAACTTAGTTTTAAATTAATTTTTAAGGCGTTAATCCATTATTTTAAATTAAGAAAACCCAACATATGGTTATCATTGGTTCTTAGATAGAAGACTTTATGCCTAGAGTGATAAAAAAATCAAAATTACAGAAAAATTAATAAATACAAATTTAATTGAATTTTATAACTTTATTGAGTTTTTTGTGTTTAAGCTAATGCTAACAATGGTTATGATATAATTATATAGAGAGAGTTAGGCACTGCGCCAAATTAAATAAGCTTAAGTTTCTAATTCAGAAAAGCCAACACAAATAAGGTAACAATAAGATAGAGATGGAAACAAATATGGTGTCCTCTAATTCAGGGAATGACCCACTCCAATTAATGGAGATGGAAACACGTCACCTAAGAGAAACCATTGAAGCGTTGCGTAATGAGCTTGAACATCATCAATTTGGAAAAGAAGAAGCCGTTCAAAAAGTAACTCAAAATTCTGCCGACGAGATTCAACAGCTTAAGTCCACAACAACCAGCTTAAGAGATGAGCTGGAAAGTATGCGGTTTGAAAAAGATGCCGCAGTTCAGCAAGCCGTCCAGCGGTCTGTTGATGAAATAGAACAGCTGAAAGCTACATCATCCAGCTTAAGAGACGAGCTGGAAAGTATGCGGTTTGAAAAAGATGCCGCAGTTCAGCAAGCCGTCCAGCGGTCTGTTGATGAAATAGAACAGCTGAAAGCTACATCATCCAGCTTAAGAGATGAGCTGGAAAGTATGCGGTTTGAAAAAGATGCCGCAGTTCAGCAAGCCGTCCAGCGGTCTGTTGATGAAATAGAACAGCTGAAAGCTACATCATCCAGCTTAAGAGATGAGCTGGAAAGTATGCGGTTTG